>JAIKZC010000300.1 GCA_024682575.1 Lachnospiraceae bacterium
TATTGCGTCATCTATTTGATCACTTATCCCACCTTGTGAGTCAATTATTGTAGCTTTTGCTGCTTTATATCTTTTGGGTAGATACCCATTAAGCCAATCAATCCAATTAACTTCTGTATTGTCCCCCTTATCTGTCGGATGATTCAATACTGAACTATAATCTGCTTTTGCGCACATATCTTTCTGCAAGTATGAAAACAGTTCTTTTAAAGATGTATCACTCATTTTCTTCGTCCTTTATCTAGTATTCAATAAATATGTAATGCGTCTCAATTCACACATTTAAATTATACATGAAAATAAATGAATTGAGACACAAAAGTTACATCAAATCCTCACTACATCAAACATTTCTCCACTTTTAACTTTCATCGTCTGATGAATAAACTGTTGAATATCCAACTTATTTCTATCATCATACTCACCAGTCTCTTTATAAAGCGGATGCTGGGTGACATCATATTTGTCCGACAAAAATGGACGTACACCTCGAAGCTGAAGGATGCACTTGTCACCATCCATAACAGCAAGCTCATCGATAGTCATTAGATCCTTACCACTCTTCTGATAGTTCATGGAATAGGATGGATTGTTGCCACGGCTTTCACCGGTGTTATACATATCGATGGTTTCTTTTCCAAGGAACTGGGATAAATCCTTCAATGTGGTTGGCTCTGTACCACCTAAAAACAACTGGGAATCCATATTTCCAATAATGGTATCCGTGTTGTCCTTATAGATGGCTTTTAGCTGTGACTTCGCCTGCAGGAACAGGCATGCACTTATTTCACGACTTCGAATTGTAGCTACCAACTTTTCTAGGTTTGGAATCTGACCAATGTTTGCTGTCTCATCAATAAGACAACGCACATGTACTAGAAGTCTTCCCCCATATACATCATCTGCCTTCTCACAAAGAAGATTAAATAGCTGCGTGTAAATCAATGAGATTAGAAAATTAAAGGTCGCATCAGTATCACTCATGATTAAAAACAATGCTGTCTTCTCATCGCCTAATGTATCAAGCTGCAGCTCATCATATTCTGTAATCTCTCGAAGCTCTTTAATATCAAATGGAGCTAGTCTAGCACTGCAGCTCACAAGAATCGATTTTGCTGTTTTGCCAGCTGCTAACTTGTACTTCTTATATTGCCTTACTGCAAAGTGCTTAGGATTCTTTTTCTCCAAATCGTTAAACATCATATCCACTGGATTCTCATAGTCCTCATCATCCTCACGTACCGCTGATGCATTCAAAACTCCAGCAAGGTATTGAAGTTCTGCTCTTCCTCTGGTGCTTCATAATGGATATATCCAATGAGAGCGCAATATAAAAGAGTTTCAGCTTTCTGCCAAAACTCATCCCCTGCCTTACCATCGGCCTTCGTATCTGTGACCACATAGGAAGAATGCATCTGCAAAAGATTTGGAATCAAAAAGAATCTGGTCTTACCTGAACCAGATCCACCAACTACCAGTACATTTTTATTTCTTGCATATTTCCAGCGCTTCGGGCGGCTGTTCATCATCAGTCGCTCTGTCTGGGTAAGGATGATATTATCCTTAAAATTCGGAGCCATAAAAGGCTCGATATCCTGCGCATTTCCCCACCTGGCAGTTCCATACTCTGCACCGTGGCGATATTTCTTCGCATTTTTTCCTTTAACATAAACAACTACCTTCAATAAAACACCACAGAAAATACCCACCGTCAAATCAAAGGGATTGAGGCTTGGCATCAGATTCGTAAATGCGATAGGAAGTGTCTCTGCTAATGCTGATACTTCGTTTACCGCTTTTACGGACTGAGCTAATCGCCAGGCCTCTCCCAGATTTGTTGCAAATAGTCCCACCAGAACATGCGGGATATTCAGCAAGATGAATCGTTTCTGTTTCTTTGTCATCGCGTCATCTCCTGTGCTCTATGAATGTTCTTCTGAGGCTGCTTCTCTTCAATCTCTTCCTGCATGAATGCCTCCTTTCCAATTAAAAAACGCCTAACCACAATGATTAGACGTT
>JAIKZC010000327.1 GCA_024682575.1 Lachnospiraceae bacterium
GGAACTAGGATTATATATGTCTGGAAAAGCTATCCCTCCATTAGTTGTTAGATATATATATTGAAATCCAATTCTCTTTGCATAATCAATAATTTCAACAAGATGTGGATACAAAAAAGGCTCCCCAGACATATATAATCCTAGTTCCTTCCTTCCAATCCCTAAGCTAAATGCTTCTTCAAGTATTTTCTTTGCCATCTCATAATCCATACTCTCAGGTCTTCTATCTAATTTACTGCCTGATCCGTGAAATGGGCAAAAAACACATCGTTGATTGCATGTGTTGTTTAATTCTATATTTAAGGATGATGGTAATGCCGGTTCCGATTCCAACTTATCATCAAAACTTAAATATCTATCCTTAAAATGTTCTTTCATAACGCTTTTATTCATCATTACATCTCCCTGTCATACAGTGTCGAAATAATTCATTGATCGCCTTATTAAATCATTTTACCTTATTATCGTAAGGTATAGTTTCCGTATTAAATGGGTTGTTTCTCGAGACAGAATCATTTGCCGATTTGAATGCCAAAATCAATATAAGAGTATTCTACTTCACAATCATCACCTCTCGGATTGCTTAAAGGGCTTCTCTAAGAAGCATAAATCCTTCTGCCATACTAAAGCCAACACTCGATCCTCTGTATCTGCCCAAACTTAGCAAAGCTTCAATACTTCTTGGATGCGGATATGACATGCTCTCTGATTGATAACATTCCATCCCGTTTACCTTTGCTTCCAGGGTATCTGTCACGTCAAAAAATACATTTGGTTTGAATGGCTCATTATAGACATAATTCCACTCACTGCTGCTCGGTGTTTCAAAAGCATAAATGCGCTTTACACAATAATTGCCAACAGGTCTGCAAGCAGTTAGAACTGCTTCACAAGTTATTCTGTGGTCAATGTTTAAGTCTCCATGATGATGCGTAAATATCGTATCTGGCTTATACTTTTCAACATATCTTGATACAATCTTAATCACATCTAGAAGCTCAATCCCATCCATTCGATTGTCGGGAAGACCGCAAAATTCAATACTCTTATATCCAACAATCTCAGCTGCTTTTCTTGCATCGGCCTGAAGATTCTCTATTTCAGATATATCCGCATCAGATCGCTTATCCAATCTCGATGTCAAGCCCTCGGCCATTATGACCGCACGAACAACTACCCCCTCGTTTGTTAATCGTCTCACAGTTCCACCCAAACCCAACAATTCATCATCGGGATGCGCAGCAAAAACAAGTACATTCTTCAACTATGCTCCTCCCAAAAATGTGCCATAGCAGTTACAACACCATCTTCAAATTTGGCATCAGTAAAAAAAATTCTTCCGCTGTTATACTTCTTATACGCTGTAGGATATCCCTCTCCGTCAAGCATACGGATATAATCATATATTTGACGTTGACTTAACCCATCTGGAATTTCACTCTGCTCCGGCTTTCTTCGCTTAAATGATACAACCTCGCCAATTTGTTCAACAGGAATCAACTCTTCATTCAGAAACCTCGGTATCATTTTGCCGAAGATAATTCCGGATATACGAGAAAAAATATCATCCGCATTACCTTCGGCAATGTTAACAGGTTCTTTGAAATAGATGGGACCCGTATCTACTCCGATCCCTGCTTTTATTGCAGATATCTTTGTATCGTAAATACCTCTGACAATCAAGTTCTGCATGGGACTCCCACCTCTTCCAAATGGAAGATCCGTCATATGGAAAACAACACAGTTATAACTGTCACATACATCTGGGGGGATAATCCATGACCAATGCGGAAAAAAAACATAATTCGGTCTAAATGATGAAAGAAGTTCAAGCGTAAGCTCCTCTTTCTGAGTTATAAGCCTCAATTCCGCCTCCGGATGCTCCTTTTGCAGTTTATAATAATTATCAATATTCCACGACTTTATGGTTGCAACAATATATCTCTTCATCGTTATTACCCTTCATTACTCATATCATATTCAAGAGTAATTTGGTTCTCGTTGAATTTGTTGCTCATGAAACACTTAATAGACGCTGAATTCGTGGCTTTTACTCTTCCGATTAGTTTTTTAACATTCGGTCGAACCTGATTCATCTTTTTTATTCCAATCCTAATGATTTCTCTACCATAACCACATCCACGGTAATGTTGCGAAATGCTATAGTCAATTTCTGCTTCGCTACCATCTACTGAAAATCGTATCTGTCCTACTGGTGATTCCTGTACCATCATAATAAACTGAATCTGATTCGGATCTGACATCATTCTATTAAACCATGCCGTATGTTCTTCCAGCGTAATAATGTGTGAGTCAAATGCGTACTTTCTGACTGATTCCTCATTAACCCAACTGTACAGCAACTCCAAGTCATCCTTCTCAACTTCCCGCAGAAACGTTCCACTCATTGTATATACTCCACTTTAAGGGGTACACCCCCGTTCAAATCACATGCTGCAACTTTACCAATAATATCTTTATAATACTTTGGTTTAATTCCATATCCCGGACGAATGACACGTATATTATCTTCAGTGAATCTCTCCCCTGCTTTAATTTCTTTTATTGTGAAAATACTGCGTCTGAATAAAGTGGATGACTTCTCTCCTTTAGTCAGGCTGTAATCTGGTCCCCTCATAATCCTTTTTGCGCTGTGGACGTCCTGTACCATCTGGGCAAATTCATGCATAGTCATGCTAAATTCACTATCAGCACTCTCCACATCATCAAGCCTTACATGCTTTTCGATAACACAAGCACCTAACGAAACTCCGACAACAGCACCAATGCTACCTGCGCTATGATCAGATAATCCAATAGGAACTCTAAACCGTTCTTTCATATCTGGGATATTTCCAAGTTTCATATCATTCCATGGTGCTGGATATTCAGAACAGCATTTCAAAAGAACTATTTGGTCATTGCCAACCCTATGGCACGCATCAAGACAATCCTGAATCTCATCGAGTGTCCCCATACCCACAGATATAATCATTGGTTTACCTTTGGAAGCAGTATACTCGATGAGTGGTATGTCCACCAGTTCATATGACGCAATCTTATACGCTTCAATATCAAGTTCTTCTAAAAAGTCAACCGCAGAGTTGTCAAAAGGAGTAGATAAAAAATCTATTCCAACTATTTCACATTCTTCTTTAATCGTCCTTTGCCACTCATAAGGAGTTCCAGCATACTCGTAGAGATGATATAGACTATAACCATCCCACAAACCACCATGGATTTGAAAATACTCATTATCACAATCAATTGTCATTGAATCTGCAGTATAAGTCTGAATCTTCAAGCAATCTGCGCCTGCCAGCTTTGACTGATGAACGATCTTTAATGCATTATCAAGTTTGCCACCATGATTTGCTGACATTTCAGCAACAACATACACTTCATTATTATTTATCTTGTCATACAGATGAAACATCTATCTATCCTTCATAACCATCACATTGCTACCGAATCGCCGTCATCAACAGCCTAAACCAAATCTTTTCTTCTCCAATTTCCGTTTACATCCTTTACCAGTAAGTCCCTATTCGCAAATTTATCCACTGTATCATCGAATTCTTTTTCAGTAATCCCGATTGTCCTGCAAAAGTCTTTCTTTGAAATAGGGTCGCAAATCCAATCTGAATCTTTTATTTTTTGTACCGCCTGCTCTCTTGATAAAACCCCTTCTCTAACCAATCTGCATGCCATATCTGACACTCGTTGAAAGCCAAATTTTATAAACTTTGTCCAATGCTGCATCATATAGCCTTTACTGTCAATCTGTGTAAATGAGTCTGCACTCCCCTGTCTCTCCCAATCATCAAAGTCTTCTAATGTTTTGAATCCAATTCCCCGAGCTACCTCCAACGAATCCGTGTTGGAATATGGATAAATAGCTCCCATAAATATTACCTTTGTCTTATCATCACTTGCAGGGTGAAAAACCTCACATTCCTCGCATTCCCCATACTCAAATGCGGAATTTTCTCCCATAAAGACTGTAGGAATATCAAATGCGTTGGCTACTTCTAATGGTTTAGCATATATTTGTTTTTCAATCCACTCCAAAGGATGAAGCTTGTCAAAGAAGCTCTTTCTTGTCTCTTCTACGAAGGTCTTAGGACTACATCTAAAATTCATCAAATCGACATCATAAGTCTTAACCAAATTGTCGAGATTATAAACACCTGCCTCTGACTGAGTGAATTCATCACATACATGGACAAGCAACAATCTCTCATGCGGCACACCATGATTTTCTATCAGCCTTCTGACAACTGCGCAGGAATCCTTTCCACCAGAAACACCTACCACAACATCCCACTGTGCATCTGGATTTTTATGATCTCTCAAGTATTCGGTTAACCACTCCTGTCTTGATTTCCAATCAATTGTTTCTTTTCTTCGTTTATTTGCGCAAGCGAGACAAATCCCGTCTTCCTCTTTTGAACGTGGTCTTGTCCCCAAGATAAATCCGCATTCTCTGCATGTTCTGATATCCATAAATTTTCCTCTCAATTCATTCATTGAATCATCGCCCTATATTTTGATTCAGCTATCCTCCAGTCCGATTCTGTGTCAATATCCTGAACTTCCTCCTCCTTCATAATAAAAGGAATTGTATTCTTCATAATAAAAGAATGATGTTTTTTGAACTCATCCGACTTGCAAATATATAACTGACCACAGTCGTGATATATTGGCTCTAAATCCTGACTTCTTACTCTCTCAAACTGTGGATACTGATATTTAATACTACCCTCGCTAATTATAAATCCTCTCTGTGGCGGAAATCCAAATCTTACTATTGAAATGAGTGCATCTGCATCGGATTCACAGAATATATCCATAGCATCACAAATCTTTTCTACCGTTAAAAAAGGAGCTGTTGGATAAATACAGGCGAAAACTTCGAATTGCAGACTGCTCTTTGTATATTCATTGAGTACTTCATCAATTACATCCGCCGTTGTCGCAAAATCATTGCTTGTTTCATCTGATCTCATAAACGGCACAGATGCGCCATATTCTTCAGCAACATCTTTTATTTCCATCGAATCAGTGCTTACCATCACCTCATCAAAACAGTTCGAATTCAGTGCAGCTTCGATGCTATACGCAATTATAGGTTTACCGCAGAACTCTCTAATATTCTTCTTAGGAATTCGCCTACTGCCTCCGCGGGCCGTAATTATAGCAATTCTACTCAACTTGTGCCACCTCGCGTGTCTATTTCCTGTAATTCTCTACAACCTTCGTAACCGCCTTAATCACATCTTCAATATCCTGATCTGTCATTTTCGGATATAATGGTATGCTCATTATGCTCCTGTATATCTCTTCCGCATTTGGGCATAATCCTTTTTTATACCCAAGCTTTTTATAGTACGGAAACCAATAAACAGGTATGTAATGAACTTGAGGTTGTACCCCCTCAGTGCTCATCGCATCAAAAAACTGTCTCCTTGTGCAACTCAGCTTATCTAAATCCAAGCGAATGATATATAGATGCCTGCAAGTATCTGACTCTTCTATCTCATTTTGAAGAATTATTCCCGGTAGATTCTTAAACGCCTCATCATACTTCTCAACAATTTCTCGCCTTCTAGCCTTAAATTTTTCAAGCTTACTCAACTGACTAAGCAATAAAGCCGCCTGAAAATCAGTCATACGATAGTTGTATCCGAGGCTAACCTGTTCGTAATACCACATGCCTTCGTGTGGTGCTTCTTCCATAAAATCTTCATCATGCTCTATTCCATGCGTATGAACCAAAACCAGCTTATGGTACAACTCATCATCATTCGTGGTTATCGCCCCACCCTCTCCCGCTGTAACGGTTTTAACCGGATGAAACGAAAAGCAAGTCATATCGGCCAATGAACCTATCGGTTTTCCATTGTATTTTGTACCTATGGCATGCGCAGCATCCTCAATAAAAATAAGTCCATACTTGTTACAGATTTCTCTAATTCTTTCATGTTCAACTGCTTGACCAGTGAAATCCACAGCGATAACAGCCTTCGTTTTTTCCGTTATACACTTTTCAATACTGTCTGGATCAATATTGTATGTATCAGGATTCACATCTGCAAAGACTACTGTTCCTCCGCAGTATCTTACGCAGTTTGCAGATGCAGTGAATGTCAAGGGAGTGGTTATTCCAACATCCCCTTCTTTTATACCTACCGCTATACATGCACAATGAAGTGCTGCTGTTCCATTAGAACAAACCACGGCATGCTTAGCATTCGTTATCTCTTCCAGTTTTCCTTCAAGCTCTGCCACCTTAGGTCCGCATGTTATAAGTGGTGATCTCAGCGTTTTTACTACTGCGTTTATATCCTCATCGTCCACCCATTGACATCCATAATATATTTTGTTTTCTCTAACGGGTTGTCCACCATTTATGGCTAACTTTTCCATATTACCTCACAATCTGACATTCAAATGTTTCATGCCAGAGTCATGAATGAGCATCTTTCTAATGCTCGTCCAAATCCGTCTTAAGTCTCTGCTTAAGCTCATTCACGCTCAACCATTCTATATTAGTCCCGGAACTATATTCAAATCCCTGCTCTACTTGTTTTCCTCCGGGAATAATGCCCTTTTTCTCAGCCCAATCATAATGAGGATAAATGATATAATGTTTATCATATTCAAATGCATGGAAGGAGTCTTCCCTCGTAACCATCACCTCATGGAGCTTTTCCCCCTCACGAATTCCAACTTCTTTCTTCTCACATCCCGGAAGCATCGCCTCAGCTAAGTCTGTTATCTTAAAGCTTGGAATCTTAGATATGAATGTTTCTCCACCACGAGATTCATCAAGCGCTTTAATCACAAGTTCTACGCCCTGCTCAAGACTAATCCAAAATCTTGTCATTCGGAAATCGGTTATCGGCAAAACATTCTCGCCTCCATCAATCAAATTCTGGAAGAACGGGATTACAGACCCACGGCTCCCAGCTACATTGCCATAACGTACTACAGAAAACCTTGTCCCATCATCTCCACTATACGCATTCGCAGAGCAGAACAGTTTATCAGATACCAGTTTTGTTCCGCCATAGAGGTTTATAGGATTTACAGCTTTGTCTGTACTGAGTGCTACTACTTTCTTCACGCCTGCATCAAGAGCCGACTCGATAACATTCATTGCCCCGTTGATGTTGGTTTTAATTGCTTCATTAGGATTATACTCACAGGCAGGAACCTGTTTTAATGCAGCAGCATGAATAACATAATCCACACCATTCATAGCGCGCCTTAGTCTTGATTCATCTCTAACATCACCGATGAAAAACCTAAGCACCTCATCGTACTCTTTATACTTATTGTTCATCACGAACTGCTTATATTCATCACGTGAGTATATGATGATCTTCGCAGGCTCATAGTTTCTTAACACATATTCCACAAAGTGATGCCCGAAGGAACCGGTTCCACCAGTTATTAATATCGTTTTTCCATTCAACATAAAAAAGAAAGCTCCTTCCCGAGCAACTCCATCTGCTGTTTCTGAATCAGCTCTTTAGGCTCAAATGTAAGGATTTGTTTTAAGTATCTTTGTGACTTTATTATTTCTCTGCTCTTATCGAAAACAATGTCAAAGGCCATAGCACAGCCCATGATGGTTGCTTCAAAGCTTGTCATGTTTGGCAACTTCCTGACACTGGTGTGGTTAACTACAGCATTCATAACCTCCTCTCTTGCCGGGGCGGACTCTCCATCATCTTCTCTGCACATCCTCAGTTCAAAAGGTGTCTCACAAACAACTCTGAAAATATCTATCTTGTCTGCATCCCGAATAACATTGCAGAAGAACAACTGCTGCTCATCCAATCCTTCGGGCATCCTGTATTTATTGTGATTACGGATAGCAAGTTCTATAATCTCTCTCTCCTGTTCAAGCGTCATATCGGTGATTGGTTTTTGAAAGAACTGCTCAATCACACCATCCTTAAACAAAATATCTGCTCCCAACTCTGCATGGTCAACAGATTGCGAATCCGAAAAAGTCCCATACCGCTTCAGCTGCTCGAATCGGCCGATATCGTGAAGTAGCCCTATGAGCCAGCAGAGGTCTGAATACTCCTGTGGCATCCCGTCAACAGAAGCCCCGATGATCCACGATAGTTCTGCCACATGGTAAGTGTGTTCAATTTTGAATTTAATCTGCGGATCATCACAATCATAATTGCTGATATAATCCTTAAAAGCTTCTTTTGCTGATTCTCTTTTTAACATCCTCTGCCTTCTATATTTGTGTGGCTGTCTCACACCCCACCTATGTTTCTCAACTATAAATCAGATATTTCTATGCTTCCATGTAATGCAATACGAACATCATTATCATAGTTTCCAATATCTCGTATTTTCTTGGCAGCATCCAGAAGACTTTTTATCGCCGCATCATAGTTTTTATCTGTTTTCTGCATGATTCCACGGCTATAGAAATATTAAAACTTAACTCCTCAACCTCTTTTATAGAAATATACTCCTCTGTATCCAGAGCCAATTTATTATCTTTTATAACGCTCGTTTCTCGCAACAAATATAAGCAACTTGCTGCCAGAATCTAAAACATC
>JAIKZC010000373.1 GCA_024682575.1 Lachnospiraceae bacterium
CTTCAATGGCAACGGATACAGCGATGAGTGGGTTCAGGAAGCAGAAAAGAGAGGTCTATTAAATCTTCGTTCAACTCCTGAAGCATTAAAGCAGTTCACTCTTCCGAAGAACATGGAAGTATTCATCAAAAATGGTGTTTACACAGAAAGTGAGATCCTTGCCCGCAAGGAGATACTCTTTGAGAACTACTACAAGACAATTAATATTGAAGCTCAGACCTTATCAATGATGGCAAGAAGAAATATCCTTGGTGCTGCTCTTAAATACGAGAAGCAGCTCGCTGATACGATCAATTCAAAGAAAGCAGCCTGCGCAACCGTAAAGTGTGCAGCTGAAGAGAAACATCTTGGAAGAGTTGCTGATCTTGTAGAGGGCTTACAGGAGAGACTTGAAGTTCTTGAAAAGGATATGGCTAAGGAAGAAAACATGACTGATGTTGAAGAGCTTGCATTCTATCATCGTGAAACTATCGAGAGCTCAATGCATAGTCTGAGAGAAGTTATAGATGAACTTGAGAGAATCGTTCCTCTTGATTTCTGGCCTTATCCTACATATGGACAGATGCTTTATTCAGTAAGATAAATCTTAGAATTTATTTTTGTTATTTGCTAAACGTTACCGCATTGAATCCGCAGTAAATGAGGATTCCTGCAATTATAATTTAGAACCTATATATTTTCAGGGGCAGAGTATGCTTTGCTCCTGAAATTTGTAGGTTTTAAAAAGAACAACCAGAGGAGAAATATAGATGTTGGAAGAAAGATTTGCGCAGCAAAAAGGACTCTATGACCCGCAATTTGAACATGATGCCTGTGGTATCGGTGCTGTTGTGAATGTCAGAGGAATTAAAAGCCATGAAACAGTGTCGAATGCGCTCTCAATCGTTGAGAACCTAGAGCACAGAGCAGGTAAGGATGCATCGGGAAAAACAGGTGACGGAGTCGGCATACTTCTCCAGATCTCACATAAATTCTTTAAGAAAGAGGCTGAAAAATCCGGAATAACACTTAAAGATGAAAGAGACTACGGTATTGGTATGTTCTTTTTTCCACAGAATGAAAGAGACCGAAACCGTGCCAAGAAAATGTTTGAGATCATTACGGCAAAGGAAGGTATGAAATTCCTTGGCTGGAGAGAAGTTCCGGTAAAGACAGAGATCTTAGGCGAAACTGCAGCAGCATGTATGCCCTGTATAATCCAGGGATTTGTTGAGAGACCTGAAAATCTCAAAAGAGGAATTGAATTTGACCGCCGTTTATATGTGCTCAGACGACTTTTTGAGCAGACAAGTGAGGAAAGCACTTATGTTGCTTCCCTTTCTTCGCGTACCATTGTTTATAAGGGTATGCTTCTCGTAGGCCAGCTTCGCGCTTTCTTTGGAGATCTTTGCAGCAAGGACTATGAATCGGCAATAGCGCTTGTACACAGCAGATTTTCGACCAACACAACTCCCAGCTGGGAAAGAGCACATCCGAACAGACTTATTGTTCATAACGGTGAGATCAATACTATAAAAGGTAATGCTGATAAAATGCTTGCCCGCGAGGAGGTTTTGAGTTCACCTTATCTTGAAAGTGAAATGGCTAAAATCCTTCCCGTTGTAGCTGTAAAAGGTTCAGACAGTGCAATGTTTGACAACAGTCTTGAACTTTTGATGATGAACGGCATGCCGCTGCCGCTCGCTCTTATGATCACGATCCCGGAGCCATGGACCAATAATAAGGATATGGATGAGAAGCGCAGGGACTTTTATCAGTACTATGCAACGATGATGGAGCCCTGGGATGGCCCTGCATCTATCCTTTTCTCTGACGGTGATGTTATGGGAGCAGTTCTTGACAGAAACGGTTTAAGACCTTCCAGATATTATGTTACAAGCGATAATAATCTGATACTTTCATCAGAAGTCGGAGTACTTGATATCCCTGAAGAAAAAATCGTACATAAAGACAGACTTCGTCCGGGAAAAATGCTCCTTGTTGATACCGTTAAGGGTAAGATTCTTTCTGATGATGAGGTAAAGGACACCTATATCAACCGCAAGCCTTTCGGACAGTGGCTTGATAAAAATCTTGTAGAGTTGAGAAAACTTAAGATCCCAAATAAGAAGACTGAAGAGTATGACAGAGAAACAAGATTAAAGGTTGAAAAAGCCTTTGGTTATTCCTACGAAGATATAAAAGAGACTATACTTCCTATGGCTATAAACGGTGCTGAGGGTATCGGTGCCATGGGTACTGATGTGCCCTTGTCAGTGCTTTCCAAGGATAAGTATCATTCACTCTTTGATTATTTCAAGCAGAGGTTTGCACAGGTTACAAATCCTCCTATTGATTCGATCAGAGAGGAAGTTGTTACGGCAACAACTGTTTTCTTGGGATCTGCGGGAAATATCCTTGAAGAAAAGGAAGAAAACTGCCATCTTTTAAGAATAAATAATCCTATCCTTACAAATACTGACCTTTTAAAGATCAGATCAATGAAGGTTGAAGGTTTTGAAGTTGAGACTATTCCGATCACTTATTACAAGAATACCTCGCTTGAAAAGGCTATTGATCACTTATTTGTTGAGGTTGACAGAGCCTATAAGGACGGAGCAAATATAATCGTACTTTCTGACCGCGGTGTTGATGAGAACCATCTGGCAATCCCGGCACTTATGGCTGTTTCTGCTCTTCAGCAGTACCTTGTAAGAACCAAGAAAAGAACCCAGCTTTCGATAATCCTTGAAAGCGGAGAGCCGAAGACAGTTCATCATTTTGCAGCACTTCTTGGATATGGTGCATCTGCTATCTGCCCTTATCTTGTGCAGGAGAATATCAAGCAGCTTATAGAGGATGGGCTTCTTGATAAGGATTATTATGCAGCCGTTGATGATTATAATAATGCCGTTATCACAGGTATCGTAAAAATTGCATCAAAGATGGGTATTTCAACCATTCAGTCTTATCAGGGTGCAAAGATATTTGAAGCAGTAGGTCTCAGCAAGAATCTTGTTGAAAGATATTTTGAAGGTACTGTAAGCCGTATAGGCGGAATCGGTCTTAAGGATATTGAAGCTATTATTGAAAAGCTTCATGATAAAGCATTTGATCCGCTTGGACTTGATTCTGATGAAAGTCTTGATTCGAGAGGAAATCACAAGATGCGTTCAAAGGGTGAAGAGCATCTTTACAACCCTGAGACGATCCACCTCCTTCAGTTTGCTGCAAGAACAGGTGATTATAACCTTTTCAAGGAATTTACTGCAAAGGTTACCAAAGAAGACAGACCCTATGCCCTCAGAGGACTCCTTGAATTCAAAAAGCCTGAAAAGGGAATTTCAATTGATGAAGTAGAGTCAGTAGATTCAATCGTTAAACGTTTTAAGACAGGTGCCATGTCCTATGGATCAATTTCCAAGGAAGCACATGAGACACTTGCGATTGCCATGAACTCTATACATGGTAAGAGTAATACCGGTGAAGGAGGAGAAGACGAAGAAAGACTTGCTGATAAAGAGAGATGTTCTGCTATTAAGCAGGTTGCATCAGGTCGTTTCGGAGTAACTTCGAGATACCTCGTTTCCGCAAAAGAGATCCAGATTAAAATGGCTCAGGGTGCGAAACCCGGAGAAGGCGGACATCTGCCGGGCAAAAAGGTATATCCCTGGATCGCTAAGACCAGAATGTCAACTCCCGGAGTATCACTTATTTCGCCGCCGCCTCATCATGATATTTATTCTATCGAGGATCTTGCAGAGCTTATTTATGACCTTAAAAACGCAAATAAAGATGCAAGGATAAGCGTAAAGCTTGTTTCGGAATCCGGTGTCGGAACCATTGCTTCAGGTGTTGCAAAGGCGGGAGCCCAGGTAATACTTATCTCCGGATATGATGGAGGAACAGGTGCCGCACCCGTAACTTCCATACATAACGCAGGAATGCCCTGGGAGATCGGACTTGCAGAGACACACCAGACTTTGATCAGAAACGGTCTCAGAAATAAAGTTATCATTGAAACAGACGGAAAACTTCTTACCGGTCGTGATGTTGCGATCGCTGCAATGCTTGGTGCCGAGGAATTCGGATTTGCTACAGGACCGCTCGTAACACTTGGTTGTGTAATGATGAGAGTCTGCAACAAGGATACCTGCCCTGTAGGTGTTGCAACCCAGAATCCGGAGCTCAGAAAGCGTTTTGCAGGTAAGCCGGAATATGTTGTTAATTTTATGCGCTTTATTGCACAGGAATTAAGAGAGTATATGGCAGAGCTTGGTATTAAGACAGTTGATGAACTTGTCGGCAGATCTGACCTTCTCGAGATGAGAAAGGATGTAAATAATGAAGTTGTCGGCAATGTTGATCTGAGACCTGTACTTGAAGCAGATAAAACCGTAATAAATTATGATAAAAAGGATGTATTTGACTTTAAGCTCAATGATACCGCAGATACAAAGGTACTTTATGCAAAACTCAGTGATGATCTGAAAAAGGGAAAGAAAGCATCACTTGATGTTAAGGTAAAGAATACCGATCGTGCTTTCGGAACACTTTTCGGTGCTGAGATCACAAGAAGCGGTAAAACATTTGAAGATGATTCCTATGTGATCAACTGTGATGGTGCCGGCGGACAGTCATTTGGCGCATTCATACCTGCAGGACTTACCTTAAAACTCACAGGTGACAGTAATGATTACCTTGGAAAGGGTCTTTCCGGCGGAAAGATCATTGTAAAGCCTTCAGCAAATGCTAAATATGCAGCAGAGGACAATATCATCATCGGTAATGTAGCTCTTTATGGAGCAACCTCAGGTAAGGCATTTATAAACGGACTTGCCGGCGAAAGATTTGCCGTTAGAAATTCCGGTGCTGTTGCAGTAGTCGAAGGATGCGGAGATCACGGCTGTGAATACATGACAGGCGGCCGTGTTGCTATACTTGGAAAAACAGGAAAGAATTTCGCTGCAGGAATGAGCGGCGGCGTTGCTTACGTACTTGATGAAAGCCAGACTCTTTACAAGAGGGTAAATAAAGCCATGGTCTCACTTGAACAGCTTTCTGATAAATATGATGTTCAGGAACTTAAGAACCTCATAGAAATGCATGTGGAAGAGACCGGTTCAGAAAAAGGAAAGAGGATCCTTGATAATTTTGCAGTCATGCTCCCTTATTTCAAGAAGATAATTCCTCATGATTATAAGAAGATGATGCAGACCCTTGCCAGAATGGAAGAAAAAGGTCTTTCCTACGAACAGGCAGAATTAGAGGCCTTCAGTAAGGTTACAAAGGAGTAAAGAGATGGGAAAAGCAACAGGATTTTTAGAATATAAAAGACAGGATTCAAAAGCAGTTGAACCCTTGGAAAGAATAAAAAATTTTAATGAGTTTCACGTTATGCTTCCGCTGCAGGAGCAGTCAGAACAGGCTGCAAGATGCATGGAGTGCGGTGTTCCTTTCTGTCAGTATGGCGAAAGTATAAAAGGAATGACTTCCGGATGTCCTCTTCATAATCTTATCCCTGAATGGAATGATATGGTTTACAGAGGCAATTATGAGCAGGCTTATTACAGATTAAAAAAGACCAGTAATTTTCCTGAGTTTACCAGCAGAGTATGTCCGGCTCTTTGCGAAAAGGCATGTACCTGCGGTCTCAATGGAGACAGTGTTTCTGTAAAGGAAAACGAAAGAGCCATCATTGAATATGCTTATAAGAATGGACTTGCAGGAGCCAATCCTCCTGCTAACAGGACTAAGAAGAAAGTTGCAGTTATCGGTTCCGGTCCTGCAGGACTTGCCGCAGCAGATGATCTTAACAGGCGTGGACATTCAGTGACCGTGTTTGAGAAGAATGACGCGATCGGCGGTCTTTTAAGATATGGTATCCCGAATATGAAGCTTGAAAAATGGGTTATTGACAGGAAGACTTCTGTAATGGAAGAAGAAGGCGTTGAGTTCAAGACTTGTATGGAAGCAGGAAAGAATCTGAATGTTAAAAAGCTTATGAGTGATTTTGATGCGGTCGTAGTTGCTACAGGTGCTTCAGAAGCAAGAGATATCAATGCTCCGGGACGTGACGCTGAAGGTATTTATTTTGCGGTTGATTTCCTGACAGATGCAACAAAGCAGTTATATCCGGGATCGGCAGTTCCTGCAAACAATCTTACGGCAAAAGGACTTGATGTCATCGTTATAGGTGGTGGTGATACCGGAAATGACTGTGTCGGTACTTCAATCAGACAGGGCGCTAAAAGTGTAAGACAGCTTGAGATGATGAGCGCTCCGCCGAAGGAGAGACGCGAAAATAATCCATGGCCTCAGTGGCCGCTCGTCCTTAAGACTGATTATGGTCAGGAAGAGGCGATCGCAGTATTCGGCTCAGATCCGAGAATCTATGAGACAACAGTTAAGGAATTCAAAAAAGATAAAAAAGGAAAGCTTAAGTCAGCAGTACTTGTTTCCCTTGAGTCAAAGGTTGACAAGAAGAGCGGCAGAAGAATGATGGTTCCGGTAGAAGGAAGCGAAAAAGAGGTTCCCTGCCAGATGGTTCTGATAGCTGCAGGATTCCTTGGAACAAAAAAATATCTTTTTGATGCTTTTGGTTTTGAGGCAGATGCCAGAACCAATATCAAGGGCGTTAATAACAGTCATCTGAGTACACAGAAAAAGGTATTTACAGCAGGAGATGCACATACAGGACAGTCTCTTGTGGTTAAAGCAATTGCTGACGGAAAGAAATGTGCAATGGAGGTTGACTCATATTTAATGGGATACAGCAATCTCTGATTATGTTATTATTATTACATTAAATATGGGAGGTACGATAAATATGCCTGAAATGTCTGTCAGTGAAGTGATGGATTTTATTGAAGAAAATGATGTCAAGTTTATAAAGCTTGCATTTTGTGATTATTTTGGAAATCAGAAAAATATTTCTGTAATGCCTGATGAACTTACAAGGGTCATTAAGAACGGAAAGAAATTTGATTCCTTTAGAATAGCGGGTTATGATGACCCGCTTTCAAGGGATCTTTTCCTTAAGCCGGATCTTTCCACAATGTGTATTTTACCCTGGAGACCACAGGAGGGCAGGGTTATCCGCTTTTATTGCGACATAATCACTGCAAACGGCGATCCCTGTCCTTTAGATCCAAGAATACTCTTAAAAGAGACTGTAAAAGAATGTCAGGAATACAATTTAAGACCGAGGATCGGACTTAACAGCGAATTCTATCTTTTCAGAACAGATGAAGACGGCAATCCGACTAATATACCCTGGGATAAGGGAGGTTATTGCGATATTCCGCCTCTTGACAGATCAGAGAATATCCGTCGTGAAATCTGTCTGACAATGGAAGAGATGGGAATCAGACCTGAAACCTCGCACCATGAGAACGGTCCCGGACAAAATGAAATTGACTTTGAAGAGGATACCGCACTTAACAGCGCAGATAATTTTATAACCTATAAAAATGTTGTAAATGCCATTTCTGCACGTAACGGTATTTTTGCTTCATTTGCTCCGAAGCCTCTTTTAGATGAATCCGGAAACGGACTTCACGTTAAGCTCTCTTTATTTAAGGATGGAGATAATCTCTGGGATAAAGATGCCGCTATGGCAGAAAGCTTTACTGCAGGAGTACTTTCAAGAATGAGAGATATTACGGTATTTCTTAATACACAGACCGAGTCCTATGACCGTTTTGGCCTTGGGGAAGCTCCTAAATATATCACATGGTCGGTTCAGAATGGATCGAAGCTTTTAAGGATTCCTGAGGTAAACGGAAAGAAAGTTGGAATGATCTTACGATCACCTGATTCAGGGATCAATCCTTATCTTGCCTTTTCTGTAATATTAAAAGCCGGAATGGAAGGCATAAGACAGGGAGAAAAACTTCCCGAAGCAGTTGATGTCAGCAGTCCTTATATTTCGGAAGAAGAAAAGGACAATTATCAGCAGCTTCCGCTTTCACTTTTTGAAGCAAAAGAATCGGCAAGAAACAGTAAATTTATTTTTAATGATGACAAACTTAAAGCAATCGCCGGGAAATTTTTAGATATTTTACCGCATGAGAAGGGAGAGGGAATAAGGATTGGTTAATGCTCTGGTAAAAAGAGCAATTCTGATCTGCGATTCTCCCAAGATTTCTGAGACATACAGGGACATCCTCAGCAGACTAAAGGTAGAAAAAATTAGGCTTTGTTCGAACGGAAGTGAAGCTAACAGCCGTATTATGGATGAGGAATTTGATATAGCAGTTATAAATGCACCCCTAAGGGCAGAATCAGCAGAGGAAATTGCTGTACATATAGCAGAAAAAAATCTGTGTCAGGTTTTGCTTATGGTAAAAGCTGAGTACCTTGAAGAAGTAAATTTACACACGAGGGACTATGGGATTATATCTATAGGCAAGCCGATAAATATGAGGGACTTTGAAAAAGCGTTGGAATATGTATATATTTTTCAGCGCAGGATCAGCTTGATAAAAAATGAAAATAAAAAGCTGCAGAAAAAAATAAACGAAATGAAAATTATAAATCAGGCAAAAATACTTCTTGTTGAAAAGGAGGGTCTGACAGAAGAAGAAGCACATAAAAAGATTGAAAGAACGGCAATGAATGACCGTGTCAGCAGAATAATGGTAGCAAAAGAAATCATATATCGTTATGAATAACTAATTAAAATGGCTGTCTATTTTGAGCGTACTCGTTGAAAGACAGCCATTTTTGCTGTAACATTAACCTGGTCGGATTTTGTGTTCGATAATAAATGAGCAGGAAGTTATGTTGTTATGAAAGAAATTAAGAATCGTCACATGCTGGCAATTTTGCTGGTCATAGGAGAAGCTTTGGGATTTGCACTGATGAGCTTTTTTGTAAGGATGTCGGGAGACCTTCCGACTATGCAGAAGGCTTTTTTCAGGAATGCTGTTGCAGCAGTTATTGCTTTTGTTACCCTTGCAAGATCAGAAGAGGGCTTTAAGTTAAGAACAAAAGCCTACAAGGAACTCTTTTTAAGAAGCCTTTTCGGAACCACAGGTTTGATCATGAACTTCTGGGCTATTGATCACCTTGTGATAGCAGATGCCAATATCTTAAATAAGATGTCACCATTTTTTGCGATCATAATGTCGATATTTATATTAAAAGAATTACCTAATCATTTTGAGACGATCATGGTAATAATTGCTTTTATAGGTGTTCTTTTTATAGTCCAGCCCACAGCCGGAATCGCAAGTCTGCCGGCACTTGTAGGGCTTACAAGTGGCTTTCTTGCGGGAACAGCTTATACATTTGTAAGAAAGCTTGGGATAATGGGTGAACGAGGGCCTGTTATAGTGTTCTGTTTTTCGGCATTTTCGGTTTTAGTCACATTACCTAACCTGATATTTAATTATAAAGCAATGGAGCCAAAACAGTTATTGTTCCTTATCCTTGCAGGTACATCAGCTGCTGCGGCACAGTTTTGCATTACCAAGGCATATAGCCTTGCACCTGCAAAAGAAATATCGGTATTTGACTATACACAGGTTCTCTTTGCTGCATTGATCGGGATATGTTTTCTTGGTGAGATCCCCAATTTTTACAGTATCATCGGTTATATAATCATTATTGCTGCATCTGTTATAAAATGGAGATACAACTGCCGAGAAGATTGACCGTTAAAGGATTCTGTGATAAAATTTTCTTAATTAAAGGCGTCTTCAAAGGTTTTTTGAAGGCGCCTTTTTTGGAAGTGAGGCTTTCTGTTATGAAAAAAATTATAACGATCGGAAGAGAATATGGTGCCGGAGGAAGATCCGTCGGTAAAATTGTGGCTGAGAAAATGGGGATTTCTTATTATGATAGAGATCTGATCATGAAAACGGCGGAGGAACTTTCTTATCTTACGGCAGATGATGTCAGAAAATGGGAAGAATCAGTACCTATAAATGCAGGACTTATGCAGAGTCTTTTTGACCAGCAGAATAAGTCACTTGGTGAAATG
>JAIKZC010000450.1 GCA_024682575.1 Lachnospiraceae bacterium
CGCCTCCTAAGCGGAAGGTCGGGGGTTCGAATCCCCTCCCGTACATTAAAAAAGAGAATCACTTGATTCTCTTTTTTTATATTTTCTTATAAATCCTTTTTCATTAAAAAATCTGTCTGTTTGTCATCCCCAAGCTCAAACACATGTTCCGAAAACTTTTTGAAACCTTTTCCTTCATAAAATTTCTGTGCCGGATAATTATATTCCCAAACGCCCAACCATATATAGGTTAGTCCCCATTCAATTGCCTGCTTTTCTGCAATTTTCATAAATTCAGAGCCAATTCCCTGCCCTTTTGCCTTTTTTAATATATAAATTCTCTGAATTTCAAGAGAATTATCATAGCCTTTTTCTGTTTCTGCATCATCCTTATTAATTTTTAAGTACCCTAAAGGCTCATTTTCATCATTCAATGCAAGATAAGTTATACTGTTTTTATCTGAAATTTCTTTTTCTAGCACCTCTGCTGCATAATTTTCATCAAGATATTTCCTCATATCCTCTTCGGTATTTTGATCCTGAAAAGTTTCTGCAAAGGTTTTTCTGCAAACATTCTGAAGTTTTTTAATATCATCAATACTACATTTCTTTATTTTCAATTTAATTCCTCATTTTTTCGATTATTTACCAAAATTAATATGTCCCTGCATCCAGACAATTCCCTTAAATCTGCGATTAACTTCCGGTTCTCCAACAAGATCTTTTGCATTTATACAGACATCAAATACTAAATCGTTGCACTTAATAGTGATAATATATAATTTTTCATTTGTAAGTTTATTCTTACGTTTTTCAACTGCACAGATTTCTCCAAGAACAGAATAATGATCAAATTCTATTCCATATGGCATAAAATATGTATCTACTAAAGAATATACATCTTCTGTCAGTATCATTCTTTGTATAGAACTATATGTATCTATATCTGCAATAGAAAGATCTTCCATTGCCTGTTCATCACCCTCCATTGCAGCCTTCATTTTTTCTATCCTGTTTTTTGATTTTTTTTCATTCTTCTCTTCATCATCCGGATTTTTACTTAAAGGCAGCATGATTGAACCTTCAACAGATAATGCTGAAAGATTTACAGAAGTACTTGGTATATTCTTTTTATATAAATTCTTAAATTTCAAATAATCCAGTCTGTTCTGCAGATAGAATATTGTTGTTATCCCAACTTTTAAATCATCACAGATTCCTGCATATTCTTCCCTGTCATAGCGTTTTTCAACTTCTATATCTTCTATTGAACTTATATTTGATCCTAAAAAATACGGATAAAAATATTCATATTCAAATTCTACTTCATCTGTATATTCACCTGATACAACTATACCAAGAGATTCCGCAAATTCTTTTGTATATTCAACTGCAACACTTTCATCAGATACTGTTGCATACTGTTTTTTATCCGGATTTTTTAATACTTCATTCAGAATTTTCTTTAATTCGCTTTTTTTATTTATTTTACTAAAGCCTATAGCTCTTAAATATTTATGCATCTTCTTTATTTGCAGATCTTTCTATATCTTTCTTAATCTTATTTATTTTTTCCTCGTTAATTTTTTCCATTAAAGATGTTGGATCAGTTAAAGCTTTATTTAATGCTATTTCTTCCTCTTCACCTAATTCTATTTCAGATTTACCATCAATAACTTCTTTTGTATAAACATAACATCCTGTATTAGAATGAACGGAATTCATAATAAAACCATTATTCTCTTCATCCAGCATACATAATGAAAAACTTAATTTTCCTCCCATTTCATGGAAGGCATCATATTTAATTAGACCCATTTTTCTGTAACAGAGTTTTAATGTCTTAAATATATCTTTAATGTCCGTTCCATTTTTCTCATTATCACCTTTAAGCTTCTTAATATCTGTTACAATTTCCTCGATTTCTGTTTCAAGACTTTCAGCATTTCTACCTGTCATGAATTTTTTGAAATCAAGAGACATTTTCTTAATTTTTCTTCCCTGTACTATATCAATAACAGCTAATACTATAATTAATACAATTAAAACTATAAAAATATATGCTATATCTATATTAGCAATTCCCAAATAGTTAAAAATATCGCTTTGCATTAAAATTCTCCTTAAATTTTCCTCTTTATCTACATGTATCTAAATGTGACCTCGCCACTAGCTTGTTTAACTTGAATACTTAGCGAGGTCTTCTCGAGCTTATTAATAACAAAACTTCGCTTGTTACGCCTATTTTGCGGAACTAGTACCGCTGCGATTTTTCACTTGCAGCGAGAGCGTCCCTCGTTGGAAACAGATAAACCGAACAACGCAACAGGCGAAGTCCCGAAAACAAAATACTTATTTAGTTATCTTGTTAAAGATTTCTTCCAGATCGTCCTGGGAATAATATTCTATTTCTATTTTGCCCTTCTTCTCATCTTTTGGATTAATTTTAACCTTTGTTCCAAGGATTTCTCTGAAATCAGTTTCCATCTTTTCGTATATTAATCTTTTTGCTTCACCAATCTCTTCTTTTTCTTTTTTTGGCTTATTAAGATTCTTTACGAGTCTCTCTGTCTCTCTGACTGATAATTTATGCTCCACGACCTGACATGCAATTTCATACTGACTTTCTAAATCTTCTATTGCAAGTAATGCTCTTGCATGTCCCTGACTTAATTTATCTTCTATTACCATTTCCTGGACTTTTTCAGACAGATTTAAGAGTCTTAAAGTATTTGTAATTGCAGTTCTGCTTTTTCCAAGACTTTTCGCAAGTTCATCCTGCTTTAAATTATATCCCTCTATTAACTCCTTATAAGCTTTTGCCTCTTCTACAGGATTTAATCCTTCTCTCTGTATATTTTCAATTAACTGTATTTCAGTTTTTTCTTTTTCGTCATACTCTCCTATTATAATAGGAACTTTTTTCATTCCTGCAATTTTTGCAGCTCTCCATCTTCTTTCGCCTGCTATAATCGTATATCTGTCTTTATTCTTTTCTACGATAAGCGGCTGTATAATTCCATGTTCTTTTATTGATTCAGCAAGTTCATTCAATTCATTTTCGCTGAATTTCTTTCTTGGCTGGTTTTTATCAGGTTCAACTTTTCCAATTGCAACTTCTGATACAAGATTTCCATCTGTCTCAGTTTTTGTATTATCAGTTTTGTTGTCTATAACTTTATTATTTATATTTTGTGGAATTAAAGCATCGAGTCCTTTTCCCAATCCCTTTCCTAATCCTTTTCCGAGTCCCTTTGCTGCCATTTCTCCTCCAATTTAATATATCTTACTTTTTTCTTTAATATGACTTTTTACAACCTGGTCAATGATATTCGTAATCTATTTTATAACTTTCTCACAACTCAGTTTGTTTCGTGCCTTCTGTTAGATTCCAATTTATGCACCTTTAATTAGTGATTCTGCTAAAATTTCATATGCCTCTGCACCTGCTGATTTTGGATCATATAAATTGATTGGCTTTCCATGGCTTGGTGCTTCAGCTAATCTTACATTTCTTGGTATTATTGCATAATATATTTCTGATCCAAGATTTTCTCTAACATTTTCTACAACCTGAGCAGATAAATTTGTTCTTGCATCAAACATTGTAAAAACAATACCTTCTATAGTAATTTCAGGATTTAATCTTTCTCTTACAAGATTTACAGTATTTATAAGCTGTGAAAGTCCCTCAAGTGCATAATATTCGCACTGAATTGGAACTAAAACTCTGTCAGCTGTAGTTAATGCATTGATCGTCAATATATTTAAGGAAGGAGGACAGTCAATTATTATATAATCATACTGTTTTCTTATTTTTTCTATCTTATCTCTTAAAATATATTCTTTCTTTTCAATTCCTATAAGTTCTATTTCTGCTGCTGCTAAATCTACATTTGCCGGTAATATAGAAAGATTTTCTGTAATATCTCCAATTATGCAATCTTCTATCTCAGAATCCCCAAGTATAAGCTGATAAATTGTATTCTCAATTTCACTCTTATCAACTCCAAGTCCACTTGTAGTATTTCCCTGCGGATCAGCATCAATTACCAATACTTTTTTTCCTTTTACTCCAAGATATGCTGACAAATTTATCGCTGTTGTAGACTTGCCAACACCACCCTTCTGATTAGCGATTGCTATAATTCTACTCATCTAATTCTCCTTCACACACAGTTTTGACTTTTTACTTAATAGTCAGGAATAAATACTATGGATATTCCTTTAAAAACGTCATTATATTATATTTTTTATTTTATCTTTAAAGACAACACAACGATTATATCACTATTCTTTTTTCTTTTAAATGAAAATGTTTCACGTGAAACATTTTTTATTTTTTTCTAATTAAAAAATTTTAGGTTTTTGTTCTGGGTTATCTCCTGTTGCGTTGTTCGGATAATCTGTTTCCAACGAGGGACGCTTTCGCTGCAAAAGAAAAATCGCAGCGGTACTAGTTCCGCAAAGAACGCGGAACAAGGACCGGCGTTTTTCATGACCCCTCTTTTGGAAACAGATTATCCTCGCAACTTATGCTTACATAAAATTTTACATTTCATAAATACCAAAAAAACAGCCGGAAGATTAATAAAAAATAATCTTCCGGCTGATCTTGTCAACTGAAGCCGTGAACCTCAAATGTTCCTAAAGAGGATTGTGCGAGACGCCGGCAGTTATGCCCGCGTCTTTTGCGGCATTATATACTGCTCCGTCGGAGCCCAAAGCGAGAGCGTTCCTCGTAGGAACTTTGAGGCGAACGGCGTAACAGGCGAAATCCAAAACCTATATTTATTTGTTTTCATACTCGCAGATATATCCGATTCGTTTCTTACCTTTCATGAAGCTGTAAAGTCCGTCGTCGGAGATATCGTTAAAGTACCATTTTCCTTCGTCGGGATGGTTGAGCATATCCAGGAAACACTCTTCTGTTCCAAGATCTGTGTCTTTGTAGCTCGGTTCACCGTAAAGCCAATAGGATTCATAATCTAATGATTTATTTAATGCCTCACCAAAATGCTTCGCATCACTGTTTACCCAGTAATAGTCCTTTGAATCCTCGTTTCTTGATGCGCCAATGTAAAAATAAACGTTATCGTAGCCTTCTTTGCTTATCTGCTTTAAAACATATTCAGTTTCTTCATCAGAATTCAAACGAACAAGATAACCGCCCTTATTTATACATTCCTGATAAGCTTCCGTCCAGCTTAGATCATCAATTATCAGCTCATATTCATGAATACCTTTATCATCTGTAAAGTCAGGATCGTAAAAAGCCTCATCAACTGTATCCTGAGCTTCTTCATCTGATACCGTTTCTTCTTCATCTTCAACTGTAGTTGATTCAGCATCATCCCAGACTATCAGCTCTGCAGTTGGATTTTCACTATCCCCTAGAACATCTTCGTCAAGATTTTTGTTATCCTTCTTAAGTACCGCAAATACTGTTACAGATACAAGCAGACAAAGCAATACGGCAAAAGCCACAAGATGAAGAGGATTTATATTTTTGAGAAAAACACCTATAAAGCCTTCATCCTCGTCCTCTTCCTCCTCTAATTCTTCCAGATCCAGCACCATTCCGGTCTTTTTTTCTTCTTTGATCTCTTCCTTTTGAACCGTTTCTTCAACAGTCTCTACAGGATTTCCGCAGAATCTGCAAAATCTGGAATCATCATCGATTATTTTTCCACACTTGCTACATTTCATACTCTGTTACCTCGTCCAATACCCGAAGCTGTCTATCTGAAAAACTTCGATACATCGTTATACAATACAAAGACCATAAATACAAGCAGCACACACATTCCCACAAAGTGTACGACAGCTTCTATCTTTCGGTTAACCTTACGTCTGGTTATCAGCTCTATAAAAAGAAATACCAGCCTTCCTCCATCCAATGCAGGAAATGGTAAAAGATTCATTACGCCAAGATTTGCCGTAAGAAGGATCGTCAGTTCCATCATATTTATCCATATATAAAAGATACCGCTGCTCTTCGACGCATCATATACTTCTCCGACCGTCTGCGCAACTCCTACCGGCCCTGCTACATCATCCATTGTAACTCGTCCTGCAAAGATCATTCCAAGGCTCTTCCAGGTGGCTTCTATCCAATATCTGACTTCTACCACACTGTAATAAACAGTATCTAAGACATTACCTTTAACTCGCTCTCCCGCACCATAAAGTCCAAAAAGATATCTTCCGGATTCTTCATCCAGTTTAGGTGTTACATCCACTGTCTGAATCTCACCATCTCTTTCAAAAGTAATTCTTGCGGTCTTTGATTCATTAAGCAACATGTAAAGACTTATATCTCTGTAGACATCTATATGCTTAGACCCGATCTTCACAATTTTGTCTCCGGCCTGTATTCCAGCCTCGGCAGCCGGGTATCCCTCCATTACTCCGCTGATCACAGGCTCATCATATCCCATACTTCCGATCACAAAAAGAGATAAAAAGAATGCAAGCACAAAATTCATGATCGGTCCTGCGGAAACAGTTGCTATTCTTGACCAAAGCGGTGCATTAAGCATTGAATGAGGACTCAATGCTGCTCCGTCACCCTCATCATCTTCGCCGTCCGGATCCATCCCTTCAAACTGACAGACTCCACCAAACGGCAGGGCTTTAATAGAATATTTAGTTCCACCTCTTTCAAAGCCCCATATTGTCGGTCCGAGTCCTATAGAAAACTCCACAACGTTTATGCCGCTTCTCTTTCCTATAATGCAATGTCCGCCTTCATGCACCAGAACGATTATTGAAAAAATAACTAAGAATAATATTAACTTTATAAGCACTTATCAAACGCCTCTTCTATTTCAAAAATTTCGTCGAGTGTCGGATTTTCTATAAGTTTATGATCATCCATAGCCTTTTCTATTTCCTCTGTTATTCCAAGGTATGTTATCTCTCCCTTAAGGAATTTTCTTACAGCAACTTCATTTGCCGCGTTAAATACTGTTGGAAGGCTTCCTCCCGTCCTTGCTGCCCTGAATGCGAGCGCAAGTCCCTTAAAGGTCTCCATATCCGGCTTTTCAAAATTCAACTTTGCGATCTTTGTAAGATCAAGCCTTTCATGATCCAGTTTCATCCTGTGTGGATAAAAAAGCGCATACTGTATAGGAAGATGCATATCCGGAACTCCGAGTTGTGCAATTACCGCACCATCAGTATACTGAACTGCCGAATGAACGATGCTCTCCGGATGTACGACTACTTCTATATTGTCATAATCAACATCAAAAAGCCATCTGGCTTCCATTACTTCCAGACCCTTATTTACAAGAGTTGAAGAATCAATTGTAACTTTAGGTCCCATATCCCAGTTAGGATGCTTAAGTGCCTCCGCTGCAGTCATTGATACAAGTTCATCCCGCTTCTTACCTCTGAAGGGTCCGCCGGATGCTGTAAGGAGGATCTTCTCTATCTTTTCATGCTCCTCACCCTGCATTGACTGAAATATAGCTGAATGTTCAGAATCAACAGGGAGTATCTTTACTCCTGCCTCTGCTGCCTCTCTCATGATTATGTGTCCTGCTGTAACGAGAGTCTCTTTATTTGCAAGAGCGATATCTTTCTTTGCTCTGATAGCTGCCAGTGTAGGACGGATACCGATCATTCCGACTATGGCACCTACTACTATATCAGCATCTTCGAGTGTAGCAATCTCTGTAAGACCTTCCATTCCCGAAAGAACCTTCGTATCAGTATCTTTTATTCTGACCTTCAGTTCCTCTGCAGCCTTCTCATCATACATAACTGCATAATCCGGATGAAATTCTCTTACCTGCTCTTCAATCTTATCAACGCTTTTCATTGCAGCAAGTGCTATACAGGATAACTTATCCGTATAGCTTCGGATTATATCAAGTGTCTGTGTTCCTATAGAACCTGTTGAACCCAGAACCACGATTTTTTTCATTATAAAATCACCTCACATAAAACATATATGAACGGAGCCGTTATTATTACCGAGTCAAACCTGTCCAATATACCTCCGTGACCCGGTATAAGATTTCCGTAATCCTTTATTTCATGATTTCTCTTTATTGCTGATGCAAAAAGATCTCCAAATTGGGATATTATACTTGTAAAAGCACATATCAATGCAGTTTCCACAATAGGAAGCGATATAAGATATGCATAAAGAGCCCCTAAGAGCAATGCACCCAGTACACCTCCGACTGATCCCTCAACTGATTTTTTCGGGCTGAGGACCGGCGCAAGTTTATGCTTTCCGAGTGCCCTTCCTGCAAAATATGCAAAAGTATCACATACCCAGGAGCTTATAAAAATAAGAACTGTAAGCTTAAGTCCGCCCGCTCTCCAGAGAAGATAAATAAAAGAAAGCATTACGCTTACATATATTTCTCCAAAGTAAACCTGCATGCATTCAGAAGTCTGGTGTCTGGGAAAAGTGACTACATATATTATCATATAAAATATAAGTGAGATCACCAGAGTGTAAAAAAGGTATTCTTTTCTTGTACTGATGCACATTATCAGATAATAGGCAAAAGTTGTAATTATCCCGGCAATTTCCAGAGGCCCCGCTTTGTAGGTCTCACCAAGCTTAACCCCGTGAACTGCTCTGTAAAATTCCATAAGGCCTACCAATGAGGCAAATAATAGGAGGGTCCATAAAAAGTACCCTCCCAGATATAGCGCACCGGCTAATATAATTACCAGAGCTGCACCGCTCAATACTCTGGTTCTAAGCATTTTCTGAATCCTCCGTATCACTGACCGCGCCATAACGTCTGTCTCGTTTGGTATATGCCTGAATTGCTTCTATCAAAGCATCCTTTCCGAAATCAGGCCAATGTACCTTTGTGAAATAGAACTCTGTATATGCACACTGCCAGAGAAGGAAATTTGAAAGTCTTTCCTCTCCGCTGGTTCTGATAAGCAGATCCGGATCAGGAATCCCCCTTGTATCCAGATGCGCACTTATCATTTCCTCGCTGATGGGCTCATCCTTTGATATAATGCCCCTTTCTCTTTCGTCTGCAATTTCGTTTATAGCACGACAAATTTCATCACGGCTGCCGTAATTCAAGGCAATTGTAAAATATAAGCCGTCAAAATCAGATGTATACTCCTCCAACTTAGCTATAGTTTCCTGTATATCTTTATCAAGCCTGCTCTTATCTCCGATAACCTTTACATTCATGTTGTTCTTTTTTGCGGTTTTCTGGCATGTAGCCAGATACTGCCTGAGAAGCAACATAAGAGCCGATACTTCATCTGAAGGTCTTGACCAGTTTTCAGTCGAAAAAGCATATACTGTAAGATATTTCACACCGATGTCGTGGCAGGCGCGACATATAGTTTCAACATTTTTTGCTCCAACGGTATGCCCATAAGTACGCGGCATTCCCTTGGATTTTGCCCATCTGCCGTTTCCGTCAAGAATTATAGCTATGTGTGTCGGAATTTTCATACTGTCATAATTTCCTTTTCTTTTTCTGCTGATGCTGCATCAACCTTCTTGATAAAAGAATCTGTAAGTTTCTGCAGATCATCCTGAAGCTCACTTATAAGATCTTCGGAAACATCTTCCTTTGAAAGCTTCTTGAATTCTTCATTTCCGTCACGACGGATATTTCTGATAGCCACCTTGCATTCTTCGCCCTTTTTCTTGACATCCTTGCAAAGCTGCTTACGACGTTCCTCGGTAAGTTCCGGGAATACAAGTCGTATTGAAGTTCCGTCGTTATTAGGATTAATGCCTATATCAGAAACTTCAAGAGCCTTGATGATCTCCTTAAGCATAGTTTTATCATAAGGTTTGATCATTATAACTCTTGCCTCCGGAACTGAAACATTACCTACCTGCTGTATGGGCGTAGGTGTTCCATAATAATCTACTCTTATCTTATCAAGAATATGAGGATTTGCTCTTCCGGCTCTTATTGCCTTGTACTCTCCATCAAGATTATCAAGTGACTTATTCATCTTGACTTCATATTTTTTTACTCTCTCGTCCATATTTTCCCTTTCAGCAGGTAATGTCGGTTCCCTTAAAGTCACCGCTTACTGCGTTTATTATTCCATCTTTTTCATTAAGAGAAAAGACGCGCATCGGCATCTTATTCTCCATAGCTATGATCGAAGCCGCAAGATCTATAACCTGCAGTTTCTTCTCAACTATTTCGCTGATCGTCAGCTTGTCATATTTTTTCGCATTCGGATTGCTCTTTGGATCAGAATCATACACTCCATCAATAGCTTTTGCAAGAAGAATGGCATCTGCCTCTACCTCCACTGCGCGGAGAACAACACCTGTATCCGTTGAAAAATACGGATGACCGGTACCGCCTGCAAAGAATACTACCTGTCCATGTGCAAAATATTTATTTGCTCTGTCCTTGGAGAAAAGCTTGGTAAATGAACCGCACTCAAAAGGAGTAAGGATATTTGTCATCATTCCTTCCGATCTGAAAATCTCAGATACATAAATACAGTTCATTATTGTAGCAAGCATCCCGATCTGGTCAGCCTTTGTCCTGTCAATACGCTCAGAACTTCTGCCTCTCCAGAAATTTCCTCCGCCTATAACAATTCCGACCTCAACCTTATCTTCGACCAGCTTCTTTACCTGAAGTGCTACTCCACGTACTGTTTCTTCGTCAAAGCCCGTCTTCTTATCTCCGGCAAGTGCCTCGCCGGAGAGTTTAAGCATTACTCTTTTCATAATATTGTATGATCCCTGCCTTAATTATTTTTTCTTCTTATCGTCAAAGCTGCTCTTCAAATCATCAAAGAAAGATGTCGGGCTTACATCTGCATAAGCCTGTGAGCAGTGACCTTCGATAACGGCACCATTATTGATCTGTACTGATTTAGACTTGATATCACCCATAACAATGGCTGATGTATCAAGAATAACAGGTCCGTGTACATCGATATTTCCCTTTACAGCACCTGCTATAACTGCTGATGTTGCAACAATGTTGCCGATGATTACAGATTCCTGACCAACTTTTACTGCACCGTTTGAGATAACCTCACCTGTGATCTTTGCAGAATCGGCAAAAATCTCAGCTGCGTTTGAGTTTCCTGTGATACTTCCGGAAATATTAAGCTTCCCCTTAACAGTAATATCTCCTACAACTGTACCAAATACATCAAGTGAACCCTCTGATGAAATGTTACCATTAATGGTCATTCCGGCTGTAATGCTGCCTACCTCATCAGTTGCAGGTCCATCACTCAATACGTTCTCAAATTCGTTATTGTCTCCACTCATTTCAATACTCTCCTCTTCGATTTGATTTTCTGTAATATTTTCCGCTTCCGCCGATATTTCAGCCTCCAGCTGTGAAATATCCGCTTCCTCAGTTCCTACAGGCTGCTCATCCTGCAGCGGCTCTGATGGTATATCTCCAATAACATCCCCATCTACAGCTGCAACTTCCTCAACAGGAATTTCCTCTAAAGAAATCTCTTCTGTTAAAGCCTCTTCTGTTAAAGCTTCTTCCGGCTCTATTCCTTCAATTGCCGTATTTTCTAAAGAAATATCTTCTATAGGTAACTCTTCTGCCGCAGCTGTATCCTGAGTCTCATTAACTTCTTCCAGTGATGACTCAAGGTCATCCTTAAAATCACTAAAAAAACCCATTGACGCATCCTCCTAGCGTAGAATTCATTACTTAAACAATTATAATGTAGAATTCGCATTTTATCAAGAGAAAGAGCAAACACCACAACATGGTCGCCGAGACCTTGAACCGCTTGCGTCAGTAATCCGGATTCAAGAACCCCTTCCACGCAAAAAAGAACGGCTATTAGCTGTTCTTTTTTATGCGGAAGGTGCAAAACATGCCCTTTGGCATGTTTTGAGTGCCGCTTATGTGCGCCATGCGCACATGGCACCGGTGACTTGAACCGCTTGCGTCAGCAAGCCGGGTTCAAGGACCCCTTCCACACAAAAAAAGAACAGCTAAAAGCTGTTCTTTTTTAGTGCGGAAGGCGGGACTTGAACCCGCACGCAAGTAGTATGCACAAGATCCTTAGTCTTGCTCGTCTGCCAATTCCGACACTTCCGCGCACTATATTTAGTTACTGACCACTTCATAACCACAAGACTTTGTGTTTTAACTCTTGTGCTCCGTGGCACATTTAGTATAATACCACTCTGTTTCACCCATGTCAACAACTTTTTTATTTTATTTTTATTTAAAATAGAAAAAGGGGAGTCTGCCAAACTTTGACCAACGTTTGGACAGGCTTCCCTTCATGAAGTGCTTTATTCGTTTCTCTTTTCGACCCTGTCGATAAGAGCATCAGTCTGATCAAGGATATTTCCCATATTTTCAAATATGAATCCTTTTCTCGTGATGTTAACACTCATATCATTGATTGCATCTTCAACTCTTTCAAAATAACTTACCGAAGTCTGAATGCTGTTTGTAATATCATTTACATTATCGGCACATTCTGCAAATACTTCTGACATCTTCTTATTGCCGCCCTCTATTTCGCCGGCAACAATCTTGATATTATCAACTACTTCCTCAGTTTCATTGACATGCTCTACAGATTCCTGCATGGCCTTTCTTGTATCATCAATTGAGGACATAAGCTTGCTGTTATTGTTATTAAGCACTCCCATGCTGTCACCAATAGAACTTACAAGAGTTTTTATATCCGAGGAAAGCTTATTTACCTGATCAGCAACAACTGCAAATCCTCTTCCGCTTTCTCCTGCTCTCGCTGCTTCAATAGATGCATTAAGTGCCAGAAGATTTGTCTGATTTGCTATACCATTGATCTGATTTACCTTTTCCTGAATCTCATCAAAACTCTTCTGAAATTCTGTAAAAACTGACTGTACCTCAGCTATGGTATTTTCAACAGAATCCGAACTGTTTCTTACCTTGCTCATATTAGTATGAGTTTCATCAGCTGTTGCAAGCATTTTCTCGATAATTTCATCAAAAGAAGCTGTTATTGAACGTACATTATTAAACTGCTCTCTGAAATTATCCACAGAATTGTTCATTTCCTGGGTCTTATCATTAACAGCATTAAACGACGTTCTTATTGCCTTCAGCTCGTCAGAAGTTGCAACCTCTTCTTCCTGAAGCTTTGCCTTCTGCTCATTTACATAATTTCCAAAAGCTCTTAATCCTATAAGATCATCCTTAAGATTGTGACTATTTACCGGAGTCTGTTCCTTCTGAACAGATTCTGTCTCTTCAACTGCTTTTCTGAATCCAAACATTTTCTGTGACCCCCTCAATCAAATACAGCACAAACCATGGTCTGGTTAACATGTTGATTGTTAAACTGCTCTCCACCTCCGATATTGCCAACGTGGTTTCCTATCGTCGACATATTATTCAGGAAGGTATTAAAGTAATTTTCATTGTTAAAGAGCACATAACGGAAAATACAGTTGCACGAGATCACAAGATTGATATTCCTGAAGTCTCCACTTATCGTTTCTCTTGTAACCCTGTTGATATCATCATAATCAAGAAGTTTCAGGAAATAAATAGTATCATTTTCATTGATGCTCTTATAATTTACAAGTGTTCCGTTGGGTTTGAGTGTATGCTGCGAAGAAATATAGATATTGTCCTCAACAGCTCTTCCAAGAGGATTTTTAAGTACATTATCACATATCTTATCCTTTGGAATACCCAATTCGGATGAATATACTTCGGCTGCACTCTTATGATCAAGCTCGATAAGTTCTTTTTCGTTAGTATTAACTTTTGTGGCAATATGAGGGGTATTATCCATCTTGCCATAAATATTCTCCCTGTATACTCTTGCCTTACCCTTCAGATTTTTAACAAGAATATATGCACAGGTATTTTCATACACATCACCATTATATGTTACCTGCCCCTTAACATTTGCAGGATAGCCGAATACCGTTCCGCCTATAAGTGATATGCCGCTCTTTCCAAGAGCCACATCCATTGTACTTACAAGCCTCTCTTCGTTATTTGTACAATATTCTATACATACCGTATCTTCACGTCCGGCAGAAATCTCACGTACACTTTTCTGCAAGCCGCCTATGTCAGCTATAGGGCAGGTTGCAAGGTGTTTAATAACGCCCGCCACACATTTTGCCTCTGACTCAAACGCTGTAACTACAAGGATCGAATCAGAACTTTCCGTATTACAATATGAAGTTCCACTTGTTCCTATAGTCTCTGCATCAGGAAATTTCTCATGTATGAGTCTCGATGCCTCAGGAAGCATCTGATAATCAGACATTATAATAATTCCGACCGGACTTTTCATTCGAGAGGTTGCTTCCTCTACTGCAGCCTTGACATCTTTGTTTTTGCTATAACCTACAACGCTCTGCATCCTATTTTAACCTCCTAATGATCTTAATTCTGCCCTATCGCAATCACTTGATCCAGCTTCCAATTTTCTCTCAAAGAAGATTGATAAATATAATTTTGAAAAAAATTCAAAAATAATATATAGGAAACGTGTCTATGGATTATAATCCCAATATGCCTCCTATAACTCATATCTAATTTTAGCATACAGTTTTAGTCTTTCCAATATTTCATTTGTGCAAAACACCAAACAATCAGCTTGATAGGGCTATTTTTTTGTTCAAAATAAAAGACAGACCATCTTGCGACAGTCTGTCCTCAATCTGCTAAAATCTATGATCTAAAAAGATCACATTTTTACAGATATTTATGATTTAGAAGCATAAAGGAAATATCTTGTTCCAAATACGTTTGCATATGCACCGGTAACATTTGCCTTCTGAAGATAAGCTTCATTATAGAAGTAGATCGGAACTACTGCTCCTGTATCCATAAGCATATCCTCAGCCTGGTGCATCTTAGCCTCACGATCAGCCAGATCAGCATCAGCCTTGATCTCTTTTATAAGGCTCATATATTCTGTCCAGTCAGGAGCTGCCTCTGTAGGATTAAATCCAAGCATAGGATGATCATTTCCTGAATCTGCCTCATTAGGAACAAAGATCTCAAGCATGTTGATAGGATCATCGTAATCTGCGATCCAGCCGCCACGGCATACATCATAGTTAGCATTATTTCTGTCATTTATGAATGTCTGCCAGTCTTCAGTCTGAATATCCATTGTGATACCGATCTGTGCAAAATCCTGCTGAAGCTGCTGAGCAACTGCAAGATGCTGTGTTGTATCATTTGTAAGGTAATTCATGTGGATCGGTGTATCTTCTGAAAGCATGTTATTAGCATCAAACTCAAATCCTGCTTCCTTAAGAAGTTCTACAGCTTTCTCAACATTTACCTCTATTGGATAATATCCGTTAGAAGCCTCGTCAGGATATGTATAAGCATCATCATTTGTCTTAAAGATTCCGCCGTTGCCATCGCTCATCGTCTCAGGAATGAAGGCATTTGCAGGTGTCTGACCTGTCTGACCGATATTGTCAACAACAGTCTGTCTGTCAATGAGATAGCCCATAGCCTTTCTCATATTAGAAGCCTGCTCAGGTGTCTTGCCATCAAAGATAGAGCTGTTTACGTTAAATACTACATAATATGTTCCAATTTCCTCAAGAACATGGAACTCTTCGCTATCCTTAAGATTTGCAAGCTCATCATTCGGAAGAGGATCAATATAATCAAGATCTCCTGCATTGTATGCTGCAAGCTTTGCAGTATCATCTGCTGAAAGCATGAAATCAAGTTCCTCAAGCTTCACATTATCTGCATCATAGAAGTAAGGGTTCTTTACATAAACCATTGACTCATTGTGCTTCCACTCAGCAAGAGTAAATGCACCGTTTGTAACAAATCCGGCCTCTGAAGCCCATGAACCGGGATTTGTCTGCCAGTCTGAAGCTGCTTCTACAGCTTCCTGCTTAACAGGCATAAATACCGGAAATGCAAGAAGGCTCATGAAATAAGGGCATGGAGACTCAAGTGTACATGTAAGGCTCTTTCCGTCATCACTTGCTGATACTGCAATTGTTCCATCAGCATCTTTAGCAAATACATCGAGAAGATATGCGTAATCTGCTGCTGTCTGCGGATCTGCTGCTCTCTTCCATGAATACTCGAAATCTGCTGCTGTAAGATCTGAGCCATCGCTCCACTTAAGATCATCCTTAAGTGTGATCGTATATGTGAGACCATCATCTGATGTCTTCATATCACTGGCAAGTGCAGGAACGATTTCTCCGCTCTCATTGTAAGTATAGAGACCTACAAATGAGTTGGATGCCAATGCAGCACCATCTACAGTCGAATTAAGTGCAGGATCAAGATGATCCGGTTCACTTGCGAGGCAGACTCTTAATTTGTTGCTTTCGCTTACTGTTGATGCGCTCTCAGAAGCAGCTGAAGATCCTGATGAACTTCCGCATCCACTGAGAAGACTGAGTGTCATAGCGCCGGTGAGAAGTATTGCTAGTAACTTCTTCATAATGCTTTTTTCCTCCTTAAATTCCCTTAAAGCTTATTTTACTGTATTCTGATCTGGTCAGATACAGCTGCTCTTTTTCTATAATTATCCGTTCACGCGGAAATTATCTTATCTGTTCCAGCAAGCTACCATATGGCCGTTGCCGCGTTCTGTCAGTGAAGGGCATTCAGCTGCACACTGCTCTGTAGCGTACTTGCATCTTGTTCTGAAAGGACAGCCGGTAGGCATATTAAGAGGGCTCGGAACATCTCCCTCAAGTATGATCCTTTTATTTGCCTTAGCCTTTATCGGATCAGGTACCGGTACCGCCGAAAGAAGTGATAAAGTGTAGGGATGGATCGGTGATTCATTGAGCTCATCTGCATCCGCTATCTCTACAACTCTTCCAAGATACATTACTGCGATCCTGTCAGAAATATGATGAACTATCAAAAGATCATGTGCAATGAAAAGATAAGCCATGCCAAGCTTTTCCTGCAGATCTTCAAACATGTTTATTACCTGGGCCTGAATCGATACATCAAGGGCCGAAACCGGTTCATCACATACAATAAAGCTCGGATTGACCGCAAGCGCTCTGGCAATACCGATTCTCTGTCTCTGTCCGCCGGAGAATTCATGTACATATCTTGTTGCATGCTCAGCATTTAATCCTACAAGTTCCATTATGCTGAGTATCTTATCCCTGCGTTCAGATTTTGATGTGTAAAGCTTATGTATATCCAGCGGTTCTCCGATAATATCCTCAACTGTCATTCTCGGATCAAGTGATGAATATGGATCCTGAAATACCATCTGCATTTCTTTTCTCAAAGCTGTGATATTTTTATCCGTAACCAGTTCACCGTTGAATCTTACTTCACCGCTTGTAGGCTGATAAAGCCTTAAAAGTGAACGTCCGACCGTTGTCTTTCCGCATCCTGACTCTCCAACAAGTCCAAGAGTTTCTCCACTTTTTATATTAAAACTTACGCCGTCAACAGCTTTAAGTGTCTGGTGACCAAAGAAGCCTGACGGTATATTAAAATGTTGTTTTAAATCCTTTACCTCGACAAGGTATTTATTATCTTCACTCATTTACTGCTAATTTCCCTTCCTGCTCTAACTGACGCATAACATTAAGCCAGCATGATGCATGATGTCCTTCAGCCATTTCCATTTCATAAGGCACTTCATCTATACAGATTTTAAGTGCATTATCACATCGTGAACAAAATGCGCAGCCCTTAGGCATATTCAAAAGGTTTATCGGGTTACCCGCGATAGGTATGAGTTTCTCGCCCATATTATCAAGATTAGGGATAGAGCGAAGGAGACCCTTTGTGTATTCATGACAGGGATGATAGAAAATGTCCTCCGCACTGCCTCTTTCACATACGCGTCCGCCATACATAACTATTATCTCATCACACATTGATGCTATAACGCCAAGATCATGTGTAACAAGGATGATAGCCATTCCCATCTTTTTCTGGATATCCTGCAAAAGTTCAAGTATCTGAGCCTGGATCGTAACATCAAGCGCAGTTGTAGGCTCATCTGCTATAAGAATATCAGGTTCAGTTGCGAGAGCCATGGCGATCATAACTCTCTGTCTCATACCACCGGAGTGTTCAAAAGGATACTGCTTCAGACGTTTTTCAGGTTCATTGATACCTACGAGCTTAAGAAGCTCGATTGCCCTCTCTTCAGCTTCCTTCTTATTCTTATTGGTATGCAGCATTACCGCTTCCATGATCTGATGTCCGATAGTAAAGACCGGATTAAGGCTCGTCATCGGATCCTGGAAAATAATACTGCAGCATTTGCCTCTGAATCCCTGGATCTCTTTCTTGCTGTAATCAAGGATATTCTGTCCTTTATAAAGGATCTCGCCTTCAACTACACGCCCTGTGTCAGCAAGTATCTGCATTATAGAATAGGCTGTTACACTTTTTCCCGATCCGGATTCTCCAACGACACCAAGAATTTTTCCTTTTTTGAGGTTAAAAGATACTCCATTTACTGATTTAACCTCACCTTTATCTGTAAAGAATGAAGTATGAAGATTCTTTACCTGAAGAACATAATCTTCATTGTCTTTATTTATAGATTCTATTTTGTTCTCATTCATCGATCAAATTCCTCTTTCAATTAAAACAACACAGCTCTTAACAATCTAACCGTAAATCCATTAAACATAAAGATTTACCTTATTTCTTAAGCTTAGGATCAAATGCATCTCTGAGTCCATCACCAAGCAGATTAAATGCAAGTACTACGAGGCAGATCATAACTGCAGGGAATACAAGCTTCATAGGATTTGACTGCATACCCTGTCTTGCAGCGTTTGCAAGACTTCCGAGTGAAGGCATCGGAAGTGCAACACCAAGTCCAAGGAAAGAAAGATAACTCTCAGTAAATATCGCTGAAGGGATCTGCAAAGCAGTTGCAATAATGATCACACTTATGCAGTTAGGAAGAATGTGTCTCCAAATAATATGTCCCGGTTTTGCACCGATCGAACGAGCCGCAAGAACATATTCATTCTCTTTAATTGAAAGAATTTCAGCTCTAACAAGTCTTGCCATTCCAACCCAGTAAAGAAGGCCGAAAACAATAAAGAGTGAAACCATGTTAGTTCCGAGAGAACTCAGAACAGGTACTGATGAAAGATCAAGCGTCTCTCTTAATACTACCGAGAGAAGTATGATAACCAGAAGATCCGGAAGTGAATAGATAATATCCACAATTCTCATCATTATAAGATCGACCTTTCCTCCTGTATAACCGGAAACAGCTCCATAAAGAACACCGATCACCAGAACTACAAGGCTTGCAAAAATACCTACAAAAAGTGAAACCCTTGTACCATATACGACTCTTATGAAATAATCACGGCAAAGTTCGTCTGTTCCCATGATATGAGGAAATACCTTTCCTCCCTGAGCCATGAATTCCTGCTCCATCTGAGAATACTCAAATGCTCCGAGGTTTTTTGCACCATTGTCACGGACACCGTTAACCGTAAGGATTTCCTCATAACTGTAAGGAACTACCATTGGTGCAAATATTATCAATAAAAGTATCAGAGCAAGCACAATGATACTTCCAACGGCAAGAGGATTCTTCATAAGTTTTTTCATTCCATCACGGAAAAAAGTAGTTGATTCACTCATTACTTCCGCCTGGCGTTTTTCCTCATCCGTTGCTTTTACAAATTTACTTAAATCAAGCTGCGTACTAAGCAGATTTTTCTTTGGTGTATCCATTAATGCTGCTACTCCTTACTCAAATTTAATTCTCGGATCAACAAGTTTATATACAAGGTCCGAAAGCAGATTTACAACAACCATAAGTATTGCAAGGAAGATTGTTGTTCCCATTATCATCGTATAATCACGGTTTGTGATCGACTCTACGAATTTAGATCCGAGACCTCCGATAGTAAATATCGTTTCTACTACAAGGCTTCCTGTCATTATTGATGCTGTCATAGGACCAACATATGTAATTACAGGTATAAGAGCATTTCTTAATGAGTGCTTAAATATCATGCTTACCCATGAAACACCCTTCGCCTTTGCTGTTCTTACATAATCCTGTCCAAGAACATCCAACATACTTGTCTTTGTAAGTCTTGTAATATATGCCATCGGGTACAAAGAAAGAGCAATTACCGGCAAAATATAATTCTGATTTGATGTACTCCATACCGGAATGACCTTAAGCTGTATGCAGAAAATAAGTAAAAGCAATGATGCCATTACAAAACTCGGTACTGCTGTAGCAAGTGTAGAAAAGAAAACTATAAGTCTGTCCGGAAGCTTATTTCTGAAAAGAGCTGCAAGACTTCCCAGAACAACACCAATAATAAGGGCTATCATCATTGCAAAAAAGCCGATTCTCGCAGATACGGCAAATGATTCTGAGATCGTCTGCCAGATATCACGTCCTGTTTTTAAGGAAACTCCGAAATCACCATGTAAAAGATTTCCCATGTAAATAAGGAACTGGGTTCCTACAGGTTCATTCAGATGAAAACGTTCCTCCAGAACTGCCTGAACTGCCGGTGAAGAGGCCTTTTCTTTGTTGAAAGGTCCGCCGGGGATAGCGTTCATGGCAAAAAAGGTAATCGCACAGATAATAAATATTGTGACGATCGCCAAAACAAATCGTTTTATTGCATACTTAGCCACTTGAAAATTCCTCCTGTTTTTATCTTTCTGAATCCAGCTTCGTTTTATTTTTCGGGTTAACACTTTAACGCGCTGAATTGTTAAAAAAAAGAAGTGGATGGCGTCATTGCCAATTCACTCCTCGCAGGTCTGTTAACTATGAAATTTTGTAACTCAACTACAAATGATTTTTAACTACGATTATTCCCTATAACCAAAGCCATAACTTTCTGCAGAATTACATTTTTCAAATACACGTATTCATAAATACATGTGTACTCACTGCGAACAATTGTGTATTCTACACGTACTTTGTTCTTCTGTCAAGTAAAGGCTTTCTCATAAATATACATTCGTTAAAAAATGATACGAATTATCATAGTTAAGTTAAAATATATCAATTTAGTCATTGTATAAAATAAATCAATATTTTATCTATTTAATAATTTTCTTGTATTTATTCAGTATGTTCTTTATTTTTTGTATTTTTATTCAATTTGCAAAAATCACAAAAACTTGCTATTTTGCATGAATTTGCAGACAATTGTCATTCTAAATCTATTTTAACAGAAAAAAGCAGACAGCCTGATTGACTGTCTGCTTTTGAAATTGCAATTTATTCGCAATAAATATTCTAATTATACAAGTCCCTGTGCCTTCATTGCATCTGCAACCTTAAGGAAGCCTGCAATATTTGCACCTGCAACGTAATCACCTGCAAGACCGTACTCCTTAGCTGCATCATCAAGGTTGTGGAAAATGTTAACCATGATCTTGTGAAGTCTGTTATCAACTTCATCAAATGTCCATGAAAGTCTCTCTGAGTTCTGGCTCATCTCAAGTGCTGAAGTTGCAACACCGCCGGCATTTGCAGCCTTACCACCAACAAAGAGAACCTTATTCTCCTGAAGATACTTTGTTGCCTCATAAGTTGTAGGCATGTTAGCACCTTCACAAACAGCTTTAACTCCGTTTGAAACAAGTGCCTTTGCATCCTCAAGACCAAGCTCATTCTGAGTTGCACAAGGAAGAGCAACATCACACTTGATAGAGAATACGCCCTTACCCTCGTGATACTGAGCGCTTGAACGCTTCTCAGCATACTGTGTAAGACGAGCTCTGTTAACTTCCTTAACCTCCTTAAGGAGTGCAACGTCAATTCCTTCATGATCATAGATCCAGCCTGTAGAATCTGAGCAGCTAACAACCTTAGCGCCAAGCTGCTGAGCCTTTTCGATTGCATATATAGCAACATTACCGGCACCGGAAACAACAACAGTCTGACCTGCAATATCAATACCATTGCTCTTAAGCATTTCCTGTGTAAGATAAAGAAGTCCATAACCTGTAGCCTGTGTACGTGCAAGAGATCCGCCGTATGTAAGACCTTTACCTGTAAGAACACCTTCATAGAGACCTGTGATTCTCTTATACTGACCATAGAGGAAACCGATTTCTCTTCCACCTACACCGATATCACCTGCAGGAACGTCCACATCTGCACCGATGTATTTGCTGAGCTCTGTCATAAAGCTCTGGCAGAATCTCATAACCTCAGCATCGCTCTTTCCGTGAGGATCGAAGTCAGCGCCACCCTTACCACCGCCGATAGGAAGGCTTGTAAGAGAGTTCTTAAAGATCTGCTCAAATCCAAGGAACTTAATGATACTTAAATTAACTGAAGGATGGAAACGAAGTCCTCCTTTGTAAGGACCAATTGCAGAATTAAACTGTACTCTGTAACCATTGTTAACTCTTGCAACGCCATTATCATCAACCCACGGAACTCTGAAAAGAATCTGTCTTTCAGGTGTTACCAGTCTCTCAATAAGAGCTGTCTTTCTGTATTCAGCCTCGTTTGCATCAATTACAACCTTAAGTGACTCTAATACTTCTTTTGCAGCCTGTAAGAATTCTTTCTGTTCAGCGTGCTTCTCTGCGAGTACGTTATAGACTTCCTCAGCGTATGACATTTGTTTCATCCTCCTGAATTAATATCTGTCTGATATTCTATTAAATTAAAATCTGCACCATTGCAATATATAACCTTATTCATGAATTCATGTATTCGATATCGAAAAATATAATAAACCCATTAATTCAAAAAATCAAGACTTTAAAGCGATAAATTTTGATTTTTTTTCATAAGTTGACGTTTTTTAATCCCTTTAATAGATGATTGATTTTAATTTATTGATTAATTTTATTCCATGCAAATTATGTATATAGTTAAAAAGAGATATATCCCAAATGAGATATATCTCTTCATGATCAATATTTATTTTACTGTAACAACATCCTTGCGGACATAGCCTGTAGATCCCTTGTAATCGATCTTATACCAGTCTCCGTCTTCACCAGTGATAGAATAAGTATCACCATTATATGCAGAGCCAATCTTCTCAGAATCTGTGCTGGCTCCTCCACGAACAGAAATAGCCTCGGAAACATAAACCTTCTTGCCGGTTGAGGAACTGCTGTTATCTGTAGTCTCTGTTTCTTCCTGAGCTTCTTCTGGTTCAGCTTCTGCTTCTGCCTCATTATTCTCTGCAGCTTCAGCATCTTCTGCATTTACATCTTCGCCATTAACCTGACCTGCTACTACAGTATCACCCTGTGCAGTTGTGAGGTATTCTGAAAGAATATATGCTTCTGTATCCTTATACTGAATCTTACTCCAACCATTCTCTTCACTAAGTCTGATGAATGAATCACCTGCCATTGCAGTTCCAATCTTTTCGCCATTTGTATCAGGTGTAGAACGAACATTAACTGTATCTGTTGTTGTCACACGTACAGTTGCAGACTCATCAGCTTCTGTAGAAGCAGTATCTGCTGCTATACTCGAAGCATCTGCCGCATCGATCTTTGTCTGAAGCGAGGTCATGAAGGCAGCAAGTGTTGCATCTGCCTCAGTGTTCTTCTGATAAAGAACATCTACATCCTCGAGAAGTTTCTGTACGTCATCTGATGATGCTACTTCCGTTATATACTCTTTTTCATTATCCGGAAGGCTTCCTATATCCTTAAGCTTGAAGCTGTCGCCATCCTTTATAATAAAGAAAGTTGAAAGTCCCGGAGCAAGTGTATCGATATTCTTAAACTTAATCTCATAATATACAAATACTATGTAAGAATCAGATTCAGGTCCCTCTACAGTATAACATGACATATTTTCGTAGTCTTCTGTATATCCTGCGCGTACAGTTCTCTTAGCTTTAACATCATCGTCAAGCACTTCGCCCATATCAGCAAGGGTATCAAAATCAGCCTCAGCAAGTGCATTATAATATTTAGTAAAGAAAGAATTTATCTCTTCATAAGCATTTTGTTCAAGCTGTATATCATCCGGAACAGGTATCGGTTCCGTACTAACTGTCTCAGTTGCTTCTTCCGAATCCTTTTTTGAATTTTCTCCCGAACTGCCTCGATGCAACGAAAATACTATAAGAACAATGACCAGTAAAACAAAAAGAACACCTACCGCAACATACTGATAATGCTCAGTCACAAATTTTTTAATTTCATTCAGATCCAACTTCATTCCTGTCCTTTCAATTCTATATTATATCAACTGCAGCTTATCAAAAGCAGTTTTGCATATACCATTTCACAATTATAATACGAAAATAACTATAGCTATTTCCGTTCCAATGATCAAGGCTGAAACCTTTTCTAAACTAGTGCGTTTGGAGGGATTCGAACCCTTGACACCAGGCGTCGGAGGCCTGTGCTCTATCCAGCTGAGCTACAAACGCAATCGAACCACCGAACTATAATAACACAAAGAAATCGAAATAGCAATTAATTATTACAAAATTGTTAATTGCTATTTCGACATATTATCAGCCTGCTATTTCTAGTTTATTATTCTCCGGACTGTAATAATAAACATTATCCGAAAGAAAGACTTCCTTATCAACTACAGTCTCATTTACACTTCTGACCATCTCTTCCAGATTTTCCGAATTCAGTTTCTCGTCTTCAGGAAGCAGGATCGTCTCATGAACTGATGACGGAAGCAGATAAAATCCCGATCCGATCTTTTCTGCAAACTCCTTTAATGAATCCTTATACAAAAGACTTGAAGCTCCAAACATGCATTGCTCGTTTGTCATAATGAACATCGGAAGCATATGATTGTCAAGCAGTGTATCCAGATCCTCAGGCTCGACATCCTCCTTATCCTTCAATATATCCAGCATCATGTCTGAGAACCTGCTGATTTTTAACTTAAATGCCTTCGGTGTATTTTTTTCTGCATATTGATAAACTGTTTCTTCATCGACATTCCAAATATCAAGATGTTCATTTCTGATGGTAATGCTTCCTCCGCATTCATTCAGATTAAGAACATATATTATAGCAAGATCAAGATATCTTCTGTGAGGAATCTCCTTAAGCCTTTCTCGATTCATGTCATAATTCACGAGTCTGTATACGAGCTTTTCTTTAACTATTGAAAAATCCTTAAAAAAGTCAACATTGATCCTATTGCCATTTATACAGTTAAGCTTATAAATTCTGATAATATCGTTTTCTATCTCATTCAGATTCTTTTCGCCGTTAATAAAATCTTCATAAAAACCTTCAAGATAAATCGTCGGTGCAACATTAGTGTTTTTATTTCTGATAGAGACGCCGAAAAGTTCTTTTGCATTATTCTTATGAACATGCTCTTCTCGTACCGTAAATTCTTCTCCGCATATATCAGCTATGCCATTTACAAGTTCTTTTCTGAATTCTTCATATCTTAAATTCGAATTATAATTAATAATTTTATTCATTTTTCTCCATTTCTATTAGGGCAGCAAAAATAAAGCTGCCATTTACAAATACATATTAATAAATTTTGTTTAATAAAAATGGGATTTTTACAGTAATCTGAACGATACTGTTATAATGAATTGAATTGATTTTCTCTGAGCCCTATAGCTCATATAATCCCGACAGACAGATCAGTACGGATACTCCGTCTGACCTGTCTACGGTCTTTATAATGTAAAAGCTGAATTAATCCGCTTTTAGAGTCCAAACTATAACAAGACTTATACTCTTGAAAGATACTCACCTGTACGTGTATCAATCTTGATAGTGTCGCCCTGGTTAACAAAAAGAGGTACGTTAACCTGTGCGCCTGTCTCAACTGTAGCAGGCTTAGAAGCACCTGTAGCTGTATCACCCTTGAATCCGGGCTCAGTATCTGTGATCTCAAGTTCAACAAAGAGCGGAGGCTCTACTGCGAACACTGAACCATTGTAAGAATTAACCTTACATGTCTCATTTTCCTTTACAAACTTAAGAGAATCAGCAATTATATCTTTATTTATTGCAATCTGCTCGTAGGATTCAGGATCCATAAAGTTGAAAAGATCGCCGTCATTGTAAAGATACTGCATATCTTTTCTCTCAATATGTGCGGCAGGGAATTTCTCTGTCGGACGGAAAGTCTTTTCTACAACTCCCGAATTGATAACATCCTTAAGCTTTGTTCTTACAAAAGCTGCACCCTTACCGGGCTTTACGTGCTGAAACTCAATAATCTGATAAACTGTACCGTCGATTTCAACAGTCAGGCCATTTCTGAAATCACTTGCAGAAACCATTCAATATTCCTCCTTACATAACGCATGTCAAATACCAAAACATTTTACACTAAGTTCGTAACTATTTCAACTGTTTTTTTTTCGATGATATCTCTTAAGCAAAATTTTTTCAGGCAAACGCTTCAAAATGATCTGAATTTCCTCTTTAGGATTCATCGGTCTTACAAGTATGCTATGGATACCAACCCTCTTTGCTCCCCATACATCAGTAAAAAGCTGATCCCCCACAAAAAAAGTATTTTCCGGCTTTGTTCCCATCATCTCCATCGCCTTTATATATCCCTTTTTTGAAGGCTTGCAGGCAAAATGAATATACTCAGCCTTTACTGCATCATTAAATTTCTCTACACGTTTCTTTCCATTATTCGAAAGCAGCATGACCTTAAAACCGATTCTCTTTAATCTCTTGAAAAGACGTATCGCATTTCTGTCTGCCGGTGCATTATGCGGAACCAGTGTATTATCTATATCAAAGATAACACCACGATATCCCTTTGCATAAAATTTTTCAAAATCTATCTTGTAAACAGAATTACATTCTTCATCAGGATAAAATCTCTCAAACATATATATCTTTCCTTATAAGCTCGCTAATTTGGATGTAAAAAGGGAGACATTTAAATAATGCCTCCCCTTATAGACGGTGTTAGTACGAAAGACCATTTTACTCAAGAACCTTCTTGAGCTCCTCCAGAAATGATCCAACGTCCTTAAATTCTCTGTAAACACTGGCGAAACGCACATATGCAACTGCATCCAGTGTTTTTAATTTTTTCATTACCAACTCTCCCAGAACTGTGCTGGAGACTTCTTTTTCTCCAAGGCTGAAAACCTCATTTTCAACCGAATCTACAAGTCTGGTGATCTCTTCCGCTGAAACCGGTCTTTTATGACAAGCTCTTAGGACTCCACCTTCTAGCTTTGTTCTGTCGTATGCCTCACGATTATTATCTTTCTTGATGATCATTAAAGGAATTGTTTCGACTTTTTCATACGTCGTAAAACGTTTCCCACATTCATCGCAGGCTCTTCTTCGTCTGATTGAGTTGTTATCTTCTGCGGGTCTGGAATCAATAACCCGCGTATTATCATGACCGCAGAACGGACATTTCATATTAAGACCTCTCTTATGGTCGTTTTCGGCATTTCAAACCTTATTTCGACCGGGAATCTTCATCAGCTTCTCTTAAGGAAATCAGGCACTTTGATTGACTTCGGTTCCACACGTGTCGGCATAGAACCTGCCTGATAAGGTCTGTTGCCGTTCTGTATTACGTTACTTCCACCAGACTGCTGAGCCTGAACAGCTCCGAAATTAGGCGGATTAAATGTTGCGACACCAGGATTTACTGTCGGCTTAGGTACTGAAGCTGTAAATGCAGGCTGACTATACTTAGGCTGCTCTACATTTGATTCATCAAGTCCTGTAGCTATAACAGTTATCTTTACAAAATCAGACTCTGTCTCATCCTGCTTTGCACCAAAGATGATATTTGTATCTTCACCCGTAAGTGTCTGTACATAATCTGCTGACTCATTTGCATCAAAGAGCGTAATATCACCTGAAATATTAACGATGACATTTGAAGCTCCGCGAATGGTTGTCTCAAGAAGCGGGCTTTCTACAGCAAGTTTAACAGCCTCACTTGCCTTATCCTCACCCTTAGCCATACCGATACCGATATGTGCGATACCTTTATCCTTCATTACTGTTCTGATATCAGCAAAATCAAGGTTAATAAGTGCAGGAACATTGATAAGATCAGTTATTCCCTGTACTGCCTGCTGTAATACCTCATCAGCTTTTTTCAAAGCATCAGCAAATGAAGTCTTACGATCAACTATTTCAAGAAGCTTATCATTCGGAATAACAATAAGTGTATCAACCGAATTCTTAAGCTTTTCTATACCGTTCTTGGCATTAGTCATTCTTGTCTTTGCCTCGAACTTAAATGGCTTTGTAACAACACCTACAGTGAGAATTCCCTGCTCTTTCGCAATACGTGCTATAACAGGAGCCGCACCTGTACCGGTACCGCCTCCCATTCCGCAGGTAACAAAGACCATATCATAATTCTTAACTGCGTTCGATATTTCTTCCTGACTTTCCTCAGCAGCCTTTTCACCCATCTCAGGCTGTGCTCCGGCTCCAAGTCCTCTGGTGAGCTTCTCACCGATCTGTAAAAGCTTAGGTGCCTTACAATGCTGTAAAGCCTGCTTATCGGTATTTACACCTAAAAGATCCACACCTTCGATTTTTTCATCGATCATTCGGTTGACTGCATTATTTCCAGCTCCTCCAACACCAACGACCAAAATCCTGCATGAAGAACCGGCTTCTTCTTCCTTTATCTGTATATTCAGCTCCGTCACAGATATTTCCTCCTTACATCTCCCCAAGTCTAAATATATAACTTAATTATAATCACAACACACCATTTAGTATATATAATATAATCTTTTGGGCGATTAATCAACTGTTTTGTTAAAAATACAAGCTCTAAGATAAATTAATCTTCTGTTTCAAATGTAATATACTCATCTTTATTTTCACCATCATAATTTTCCAAATGAAGCACTCCGCTCAATCCTTCAAGTTTTGGAACAATATATTGTAGTTTAATCATCTTTTCATCTATATTATCCATTGTTCCAATATAGACTCTTGCCTTATCGAAATAAAGAGTGATGGTACCGTCAGCCGGAAAGTATATCCCATCACATACTATCGAATATTTATTGAGCAGCTGTGTGAGTGAAAGTATTTCCTTAAACACATCCGTATCACTTACCGGAAGCAGTTCCCCCATCACACACTGTTCAAACTTAAGTCCTTTTACAACAGGAATTCCCTCTTTGACATCAGTGGAACTTTCAACAATTATTCCATCTTTGTCAAAATACATATATCTTCCAAGATAAGAGACACATCCTGCTATAGATTTCTCATAAACCGTTATTGTGATCTCGTTTGCAGAATCGAAAGATATATCAGCCCTTTCTATAAAAGGAAAATCTTCCTTTATGCCTCTTGCATATCTGAGCTTTAGGTATAATGAATTATATGAAAACTTACCGCCAAGCAGCATATTTCTGATTTCATCATCCGTGTAATAGGAATTTCCCCTTACATGAACTGTCGAAACGTGAAAAGACTTCATTGCTATACCAAAAATAAGCAAAAGTAAACATACTGCTATCGCTATGATCATTAATGTCTTTTTTCCGTTCGAAACTTTATTCATTAATTTGACCTTTGTGCGCGTGAAACATTGAGTGCTATTCCGATCTCAGCCATCAGGAACAATACCGAAGTACCTCCATACGAAATAAACGGCAGCGTAACACCGGTATTCGGAATTACATTTGTTACAACGGCTATATTCAAAATAACCTGTAATGAAATGTGTCCCATAACGCCTACTACAAGCAAAGCTCCAAAAAGATCCGGAGCATTTGTTGCAACGATCAAAAGACGTAGTATAAGAATAAGGAACATAAGCAGTACTGCAAACGCACCGAATAGTCCTAACTCCTCACAGATTATCGAAAAAATCATATCATTCTGCGCTTCCGGAACAAGTCCAAGTTTTTGTACACTCTGTCCAAGACCTTTTCCGGTCAACCCTCCGGAACCTATAGAATACAGTGCCTGTAAGGTTTGAAATCCACTCCCGGATGCATATGCCTCCGGATGCAGCCACGCCTTTACACGAGTAAGTCTGTAAGACACATTTTCAGGCAGAATTCCATTGCCGACAAGATAAACAACTAAAAATACAGCTGAAAAAACCAATAACGCTCCCAAAATATAATACCAATATCTCGGAGAAGCTACAAAAAGAATAACTACGGCCATTCCTGCGACAATTATGGCCGAACTCAGATTACTTGTAATAACATATATCATCCCGGCCGGTATCAACGCAGGGATCATACATTTAACAAACCCCCGAAGATATTTAAGTTCTTCTTTTCTTTTGCATATAAATGCTGCAAAGAAAACTATCAGCGCCAGCTTTACTATCTCTGCCGGCTGCACCGAAAAAGGACCCAGTTTTATCCAACGCCTTGCACCGTTTATCGTCATTCCCAAGGGTGTCATTACTGCCACGACCGACAGAAGTGAACCAATATACATTAGCGGAGCAAATTTCTTAAGTCTGTGATAATCTATTCTGGAAAAAACAAACATGCAGATAATTCCCAAAACACTGGCTCTAAGCTGATTTCTCAGATAAATGGTTGAATCATTAAATTTTACACTGGCCTCATAAGAGCTGGCGGAATAAACCATTATAAGACCGAAACACAGAAGCAGCACAACAACTATGAGCATGCTGGAATCTACAAATAATGCCTTGCTCTTAGCCGCCTGCCTGGTTTTCTTTCTGACCATATACTAGATCAGACTATAATGTACGCTATCACGCAAAGTATCAACGTGACTATCGTAAAGGCTCTTACCACCTGAACTTCGTTCCACCCCCCAAGTTCGAAATGATGATGTATCGGTGCCATTCTAAAAAATCTCTTACCGCCTGTAGCCTTGAAATAAAGAACCTGTATAATAACCGAAAGCACTTCTGCTAAATAGATGAATGCTACAAACACCAGCAAAAGCGGCATTTTCAGCATCAGCATAGCTGCCGCAACAAATCCTCCCAGCGCAAGCGATCCCGTATCTCCCATAAACACCTTTGCAGGATGCCAGTTATAGAGAAGGAATCCTATCAATGCGCCGGCCATTGCTCCGGCTGCAGGTGTTATCTGTACTCCAAGCTTCATTGAAACAGCTGCAAGGAAAAGTGAAATAACGAGCGTTACCGAACTCAAAAGTCCGTCCAGACCGTCTGTAAAATTAGAACCATTAACAGAACCAATAATAACTATAAATAAAAATGGAATAGTAAGAAATCCGAAATTCACATACATATCTTCTGCATCTGCAGAAAAAAGGGCTGAAAACGGAACGAGCATGTCCATTTTTACCTCAGTGAAATTGTAAACATAGAAAAGAAGGATTGCAGATGCAACTATCTGAAGTGCCATCTTCTGCCATGCTCTCAAACCAAGGTTCCTTTTCATAACTACTTTTATATAGTCATCAATAAAACCGATAGCTCCAAAAAGAACTGTTGAGATAATAATCGGAATGATCATTCTGTATCGGGTAGAAGCAACCCCCGCCACAATAATAAAAGCTATAAGAAAAATTATTCCTCCCATTGTGGGGGTTCCGCTTTTCACCTTATGCGAAGCCGGTCCCTCTTCCCTCTCTGTCTGACTTGCCTTTAACCTTTTCAAAGCCGGCAAAACAAAAATTCCACACACTGCTGACAGCACAAAACTTACTGCCAGCGAAATCAAAAATAAAATCAGCATAACCCTGTCTCCGATTCAACCCATTAAAATTTCATAAAACATTTAGCTCTAAGATTATAAATCACACGAACCTTTATTTCAAGACTCTTTACTCTGTCTGCGCAGTTTCCTGCGTATCTCCCGTTCCTGATTCTGTCATAAATGAAGAATTGCCATTGATCGGCTGTAAAGTCACAGGATCAAGAACTTCTCCCGTTGCCGGATCAAGCGGATATCCGGTTTCTTCATCATATTTTATCTCATTTTGAGAAATAGCTCTTCCTGCGCTGTCATAAGATACTGTCTTTTCCGGATCGATAACAATAGTTCCGTCATCAGCTGTCTCTCCGCTTCCATCAGCAGAATCTCCACTTACAGAATCTCCGCTTACTGAATTTTCACTCACTCCGTCAGATCCTACGAAGAATCCTTCCTGGCTCTCAGAAAGAGATGCAAGTTCTTCTTCTGTAAGAGGTTCCGTCGGGAAAATATTAAGATAGGGAAGTACCTCTGTCATAATATCTTTATTCAGCACAGTCGCCATTCTCGTTGATTCCGACTGCTGCGGATGGTTAGGTGTATCAATGACGACATAGCAGAGAACCTGTGGATCATCTGCCGGAACATATCCCATAAAGGAAATAAGATAATTTCCGTTTCCTCTGGGGATTTTTTCCGCTGTACCGGTTTTTCCGCCTTCTGTATAGCCTGCCGGTCTTGCTGACCAACCTGTACATTCACTCTTGTCGCTCATGACAACTGTTTTAAGGATCTCACGCATCTTCTTTGATGTGCTTTCTGAGATTACCTGTTTCAGAAGCTTAGGCTCATTTTCTTCTATAACTGCTCCATCCGAGTTTTCAACTTCACTAACAAGATGCGGCTGATAGTAATATCCACCATTAATCAAGGCTGAAAAACCTGCCGCCATCTGTATCATTGTAACATTAAAGCCCTGACCAAAAGATGCTACCGCAAGGTCTGTCTGTCCCATTGTCTCATCAAAAATTACCGAACTTGCATTTGTTTCTCCGTAAAGGTCGATATTTGTTTTCAATCCGAAATTAAATATCCTGTTATATCTTAACCATTCATCCTTACCCATTGCAAATGCAATATTCATAAGTACTACGTTACAGGATTTTGCCATGCCCTGCTGGACTGTAAGCAGTCCGTCACCAAGTCTGTTATGACAGTGAATCTTGAACCCACCAACTTCCATATAACCGCCGCACTCATAGCTTTCATCACCGGTTATTTTTCCTGCATCCAAAGCTCCGGCCACGGTAAACGGCTTCATTACCGAACCAGGCTCATAAGAATCCGATATGCAGAAGTTTCTCCATATGGCATTTTTAGCCTTGGTAAGATCATCCATTTCCAGAGTTTCAGTCTGATTAGCACTAACCTCTGCAGACTCCGCAGTATCATTTGAAACTGTAGTGTCTTCAGTATTTTCTTCTACTGTTTCTTCTGATGTTTCAGCTGATGCACTTTCTGCGGCTGAGTTTGATGAAACCGCCAGCACTGTATTTTCTGACGCTGATTTCATATAAGGTGTCAGATCAACATCATCCATGTTCTCCGGGTCATTCAGATTAAATACAGGATATCCTGCCATCGCATAAACTTCGCCATTATTCGGATTCATAACGATGACACCTATATTCTCTGCAGCCGCACCTTCTCTATAATTATTCTTGTATTTTTCGTAAAAAAGTTTTATATGTTTTTCTACGATCGACTGTACATTTACATCCAGAGTCGTAACAAGCGTTTTTCCGTCTGTTGCCGGCTGAATGCTGTCCTCCATAACGTCTTCGTCATTTAAATAGCTGTAGCTTCTGCCATTTATGCCGTTCAAGGTATCATTATAATAGCCTTCCAGTCCGTAAAAACCAACATTATTTCCCTGTACAAATCCAACAACATCACAGGCAAGTGAATCATATGGATATTTTCTTGTATAGTCTTCTTCAAACCATACTCCGTTTATCGTCCCCGCCGGCTCATCTGCCGATACTGCAGCTGCCGATGATTTTTTCATAAGATCTTCGAATTTTTCAACCTCATCATATGAAAGCTTTTTTGCAAAAATCCTGTATCTTGATCCGGGATTCTTGGTCACATAATCCCTTAAATCATCAATATCAACTTCAGGAAAACTTTCCTTAATCGCTGAATAGGTAGGCTCAAGATGGATTCCATCATCCTCATTCATCTGTTTCGCATCAACTACCAGATTATAGACTTTTTCAGAATAAGCAAGTCTGCTGCCTTTCCTGTCAACAATATCTCCTCTTCTGAAAGGAAGCGTAGTCGATCCGCTGTGCTGTTGGGCAAGAACCTGACGTTTATAAGCATCTCCCTTGTCCCTTGTAATTGTGTACAACTTGTAGCTTAAAGCAATAAAAGCTGCCAGCACCAAAATAAACAGTACTACCAGCTTTCTCTGCATCCTCAAAGTGAATTTTTTAATTTTTTTCATTTTTTTGGTATGTCTCCATACTGTCTAACATAATCGTTGTCTGCGCCTGAAATATTCACAACCTGATCTTCATTAGGATATTTCATGCCGTATTCAGTCATAGCCTTTTTCTTTATGCTTTCCAGATCCACAGACGCCATAATGCGGTCATATTCCTCATCATTTGACTGTTTCAGAGCATTATAAGTACTTTCCAGTTTCGATATTTCCTTCTGATCAGCTGTAAGTTCAGATCTGAGTCTGACATATCCAATACATACTGTTGCCGATATCAAGAGTGACAAAAGCAGGAATAATACATATCCCGCACTCATATTGAAAAGACGCTTAGGTCTCTCCGGGATAGGTTCGGCTTCTTTTACGGTAATTTTCTTAGAAGGTCTGCTTTTTCTTGGCGCAACTTTTCTGACTGTATTGCCATCCACATAATAGCGGTCTTCGCTGCGGCGACTTCTTCTTGTAGCAGAATTCCTTCTTTGCTGATGTCTTGCCATCATTCCCCCTCCCCGAATCTTATTAAAGATTCATTTTAATTCTGAGCCTTTTCAAATATTCTGAGCTTTGCACTCTTCGATCTTGAATTTTCCTCCATCTCTTCTTCTGACGGAAGAATAGGCTTTCTGCTTATTACTTTTCCCTTTGACTTCTTTCCGCATACACATACTGGAAATTCCGGAGGACATGTACATGGATTTTCATTTCTCTTAAAATTAACTTTAACGATCCTGTCTTCCAATGAATGGAAAGTGATTATACATAATCTTCCACCAGGTGCCAGCGAATCGATCATCGAATCCAACGTCCCTTCAAGTACGTCAAGTTCATGATTTACTTCGATCCTTATAGCCTGAAAAGTACGTTTAGCAGGATGTCCTCCGTTTTTTCGTATTTTCATTGGAATTGATTCTTTGATAATTTCTGAGAGTTCAAGAGTTGTTCTTACAGGCTTTACCTGTCGTGCAGCGCAGATGTGCTTTGCGATGTTTTTAGCGAACTTATCCTCTCCATAATCTCTTATTAATCTATATAATTCATTTTCGGAATACTCATTTACTATCGTATAGGCACTAAGTGGATTTCTGTCATCCATCCTCATGTCCAACGGAGCATCCTCCATGTAGGAAAATCCCCTATCAGCTGTATCCAGCTGATAGGACGACACTCCTAAATCCAAAAGAATCCCATTGACTCTGTCCACACCCAGGTCATTCAGGATTTCACGAAAATTGCAATAATTAGATCTGACGACCTTCGCACATTCAAAAGCCTTAAGTCGTTCAGACGCTGTTTTCACAGCTACTTCATCCTGGTCGAGTCCTATAAGCCTGCCTCCTGCCGAGGCATCAAGTCTCGATGCGATAACCGACGAATGTCCGGCACCTCCGACAGTTCCGTCGAGGTATATGCCGTTCGGAATTATATTAAGTCCGTCGATCGTTTCATTTAATAGAACTGATTTGTGTTTGAATTCCACACTCATAAATTGAATCCCATGCTGCTGAGACTCTCAGCAATATCATCAATATTTTCCGGGGCTGAAACGGCTTGCCATTTCTCGGCACTCCAGATCTCCACCTTGTCGCCCACACCGACAAGTACCACATCTTTTATCAGCCCCGCATGTTCACGTAATGGTGCCGGCAAAAGAGCTCTGCCCTGCTTATCAAGCTCGGCTTCTGTTGCTCCTGCCAGAAAGAACCTGCTTAAAGCCCTGGCCTCTTTCAAAGTTCCCGGAAGCGATCTTAGTCCTTCCTCAAGCTTTTTCCAGGCTTCAAGATCGTAAGCAGTAAGACATCCGTCCAGACCTTTTGTGATAATAAAAGTATCGCCAAGTCCCTCTCGGAACTTCGCGGGAATAATCAGCCTGCCTTTGGCATCAATTGTGTGATTATATTCTCCCATGAACATAATTATTCACCACTTTTTACCACAATCTGACACTTTTCTCCACTTACCTGTTCATTTTAGCGCAAAATTCTGAGATTCGCAACACCTCGCCAAGGCGCGTCTATTCTGTATTTTGTTTTTTAAAATTTAAAAGCGCAAGATATTGTGTTGTATTTTTAAAATACAAGCAACATCTTGCGTTTTATATTTTTGAAAAAATTGTACTATTTTTTATATAATCAAAATTTTTGACAGAGAAAATCAAAAGTCTCTTATTCTTTTGATCCTTCCGTATTTTTTAATGATTTCTTCTTATATATTATAAATACAGCCGAAGCGATCATGCAAAGACCTGCAACTATCTGACTGATCGGAATATTTATAACGGGAGCTATGAGCTGATCTGTTCTAAGTCCCTCTATGAATATACGACCTAATCCATAGAAAAAGAGGTATAGGAAGAAAATTTCCCCACTGAATTTTTTATGCCTTCTATATATGAAGAGAAATATCAGCAGGCAGAAATTCCATGCAGATTCATATAAAAAAGTAGGATGAACCTGTATATAATCCATTCCCGCAGTTATATGAGCGCGGATCCCGTCAGATATATCCGAATCCCTTACTGCAGCAAGAGGAAGTCTCATGGAAAATGGCCCTTCCGACCAGCCTCCAAAAGCTTCTCTGTTAAAGAAATTCCCCCATCGTCCCATTGCCTGTCCAAGTGGAAATCCCAATGCTATGCTGTCAAAAAGCTCAAGGAAGGATACCTTTTTTATCCTGCAATATACATATATTGTAAGAAAAGCGCCTATAACACCGCCATATATGGCAAGACCACCCTGACGGATATTAAAAACATTGATCAGGTTATCTTTATAATAATCCCAGGCAAATATTACATAATAAGCTCTGGCAGAGATAATTGATATAACGACCGCCCAGGCTGCAACATCCCATATCGGGTCATCGCTTAAGCCCCTGTCACGTCTATCATAGGCTGCCAGCAGGACTCCCAATAGGATTCCCGTGCCGATAATGCAGCCGTAAAGAGCAATGCTGAATCCGAATACCGAAAAGGTTTTCGGCACATCATGAAGATAAATCCCAAGATTCGGGAAAGCAATATCCGTTGAATTCATACGTTAAACCTGAAAAGGACAACATCTCCGTCCTGAACGACATAGTCCTTACCTTCCATTCTGACAAGTCCCTTTTCCTTGGCTGCTGTCATGCTTCCGCATTCAACGAGCGTATCATATCCGATAACTTCAGCCTTGATGAATCCTCTCTCAAAGTCTGTGTGGATCTTTCCCGCTGCCTGAGGAGCCTTCATGCCTCTGGTGATCGTCCATGCCCTAGACTCATCCTCACCACATGTAAGGTATGAAATAAGTCCCAAAAGTGAATAACTTGCCTTGATGAGCTTGTCGAGACCAGACTCCTCAAGACCAAGGTCGTCTAAAAATGCCTTTTTGTCATCCTCATCGAGCTCAGAGATCTCAGCCTCAATTTCTGCACAGATAACAAATACCTCAGAATTTTCGCCCTTTGCAAACTCTCTTACTGCCTTAACGCCTTCATTATCAGCGCCGTCATTTGCAAGATCTTCCTCCGCTACATTTGCAGCATAAATTGTAGGCTTTGATGTAAGAAGTGAGTATCCTTTAAGAAGTGCGATCTCATCTTCATCATCAGTCTCATAGGACTTCGCCATCTTGCCGTCCTCTAAGAGCTTTTTAAGCTTATCAAGAAGTGCAGCCTCTTTTGCATAGGTCTTGTCCATTCTGACAGCCTTACCGACTTTAGCGATCCTTCTGTCAATAACTTCCATATCTGCAAAAATAAGCTCAAGATTAATAGTCTCGATATCTCTTAAAGGATTGATATTTCCATCTACGTGGATAACATTTGCATCCTCAAAGCATCTGACTACGTGCACGATCGCATCACACTCACGGATATTTGCAAGGAACTGGTTTCCGAGTCCCTCACCCTTTGACGCGCCCTTTACAAGACCTGCGATATCAACGAACTCTATAACCGCCGGTGTAACCTTCTTTGAATGATACATTTCTCCCA
>JAIKZC010000465.1 GCA_024682575.1 Lachnospiraceae bacterium
CATCTCAGGTTGAATAGCTTCATATTCTTTTCTAAATTCATCATTTTGCATCTGCTTTTCAAGCATATCATTAAAAGTTCTCATGATTTATTCATCCTTTCTATGTAATCTGATCTGCGTTGCTTTGCCAATTCAATCTCACTTGGAGGAGTCTTCTGAGTCTTCTTCACAAATCCATTAGTAAGAATTATCTGTCCTTCATAATAAAAAAAGTAAAGAACTCTGGTGATATTGGTTCCAACCTTGCATCTAAGTTCAAATATCCCATCATCAAGATGTTTACCATATGGTTCTCTGAGCTGATTACCTTTTTCCTGCAACAGTCCAATCATTCCAAACATCTTAGCTCTCATTTTGACATCTAATGAATTTAAGAAGTCTTCAACAGGAACTTATCCATTTTTCTTTTTCGTATGCTATTACGGTAAATTCTGTCATAACTTTCCTCTTGGTTATATTACATGGCATATATACCATATCGTCAATTGCTAATTTGGGACCATGTTTATTGGAATATATTAGGGCGTGGTACTCGATTAATGAAAATTGGCAAATGAAATTATATAAATATTTTTTTCGGCTTCATTCCACTCTATCGGCACAAGTTTTAATTTTTTATTATTTGCTCTCTGATTCTCCAAGATACGGATTGATTCATCAGTAATAGGATTGGTTTTACATCTGCCAAAAGCTTATTTCCAATAATATCCTTAATATTGCGTTCGTATCGCTCTGAATAGTTCCCGACTGTATTCGGTCTTACCGTTTGCTTTTTAATGCTTATCCAATATAATGGTAAGGATCCATTGGAATACTACTAATCTTGTCATGAATATAATTTTTATATTCATCCAGTGTCATATCTTTTGTAGATACAGCAGTTGCTCCCTCTATAGTATTAGCTATTTCTACTTTTGAACTTAGCGTAGATATCTTTTTTGTTGTCATTGCAAACAGCAATTTTCATAATCCAAGTCCACCTTCTTTACATAGTCTATTAATATATTATATCGACATAATTTATGACTTTTCGTCACTTCGTGCCTCAAAGTCATGCAAACAGGCCATTTAAATGCAGCTACGCTGCGGGCCTGTTTGAGTAGAGTACTTAGCGAGGTTTTCTCGAGCTTAGTACGAACCATACAAGTTTGCTTAGCGAGGTTATTTCGAGCTTAGCAAGCTTGTTTGACACATGTTAAAGTTTACCATACGGAACCCGCAGTAAATGCGGATTCCTGCAATAAAGTCACCAAAACATATACCAATTAAAATGCCCCTGCATAAAACGACTATAAAAATAATCCACCAAAATGTTTCCAAATTGATTGATATGAGCCCTAAACAACGTCCCCGGGGATCAAAATTCATTTATATTCTATTTCATACATTTCCGGTGTGAGCTCCCAGATTTTCTCTTTCTTTATTGCTGCCACATACACTAACATAATAAAGAAAACAACAGAAGTACCTAAAACGACTCCCCAAACCATCCCGTCTACAGATAAACTGCCAATCATCCATGAAAAAACACCCGGTAAAATTCCCCACGACATGATGATCAGAAACGCTGCTCGAGCGGTTCTTTTTGTATATTGGAAAAAAATAGCATAAATTCGGGTAAAACATATGATGATCGGAGCAAGAGCCATAATCTTCACCGCCTGGACAGCCAAATCGTAGGTAACCGGATCATCAATATCAAAAATGGATACCAGCGCATCCGCCAGCGTTAATTGAAGAACGCTGAACACCAGCCCTTCCACAATAGCCGCACGGATCATAACACGGATACAATGTGAAAGCCTGTCAGCATCTCTCTGCCCTAAGTACTTATTTAAGGCAGCCGACTCATATTCACTAACACCTTCAGAAACGTGCAGGATAAGCTCAAAAAGATTGATCACGACTGACGCAACGGCTATTCCCATAACATCATACCTTTTAAGTGCAAAATAATTGACCACGGTTTCCATGAAAGCAACCGATAAAATATAACTGCTCTCCGGAAAAGCAATAATTACCATTTCCTTCGCCAGGCTTATTTTGCAAGCAAGTTTTAATTTGATCGGCATCTTTTTTAATCGAATAAGGAGGGCGATCAGTAAGATTCCTACGAAATACGAAATGCCGGTTGCAAGCATGACTCCCCCGATTCCCATCTCCATTCCCAATAGAACTGACAGCCTATAATTTATGTAAATCTCAATTATGGTCATGGCCAACGCATAAAAACACCCTACCATTAACAAGGTATATGTAAACAAGAATATATATAACGGTTCCACCAGCACGCAGGATCTGGTCCATGAAATTACCTGATGAACATAGGCTTCTACTTCCGTTCCTCCTGAAACAGCCACTCCCATCTGAGTGCCAAAAAGAGAATATATGATGAAAGTTATCCCACCAAGAATCAGACATAATGTGATACTTTGTGAAAAAATTGCATTGGCACGATCGTACTGCTTTTCTGCATCGGCTCTAATGATCAGCGAAACCCCGCCTATACTGATCAGATAAGATACAAAACTCTGCAGCAACAAAAACGGTTCCGCAGCATTGATGGCTCCGAAAGCCGCATCCTCAAACAGGTTGCCAACAATCGTTTCATCCAAAAAAATTGATGCAATGTCCAAAAGATTAGAGCATGTTGATGCAAGAAAAATCGGGAAAAAAAGTACTATTCCCGAATTTTTACTAAGTGAATTTTGTCTCATGATATTCTCCCCCAATTATTGTTCGTCTTCATTTTTTAAGCTAATCTCAATCCTGTTCCTATTAAAACTGATTGCTTTTAAATACTCTAATGACCCGGTCCAATCAACAAACCCTCGTGACAGTACGTATTCTCTAAATGAACTTAACTCTTCAACTTCCTCATCCATATTAAATATGATCCCGTCATCGATATCAATAAGTTGGAGCAGATCATCCGTCAAAGATAGTATACATTCACCATTAACTGCTTTTTTCCCATTCTTATCATAGATTTCCATATATAATTCCTCAAATAAAAAGGAACAGCGGCTAAGTGCTGATTTAGGAATATTATTTGAGCTTAATGTTTTCTCTATTTTAGCCTGCGTATCAATAATACTTCCCGGTTCTATGACGAAATCAAACAGATATGTCTTTGTATTTATTACATCATGCAATCGTAATGGCCATGATTCTTTGCCCTCCTTCCATTTTACGTAGTATTTTATAGCAAACCATGTCACAACAGGTGCAATAGTAACGCCGGCAAAAACACCATATATTCCAAAGGTGAATCCTAAGATTACAGCAAATGTGATTGCCAGTATAAACTTATAAAGTGCCGTCGTCATAACACCAAACGTGATTCTTTTTATCAATATAGTGTATGAAGTTATTAAGTAAAGTAAAGAAATAAACGGCATGCTGACAGATAAAATTCTTACTCCAACTATCGCCATATCTGCAATATTTTGATTGGAAATTCCAAGGAGCTCCGGTATAAATGGCGCAAATACAGCTAATATCAGGGCAAAGATAAGCCCCAGTATAATTGCCATTTTCTTTGCCTCTTTCCAAATTTTCATAACCCCTTCAAAAGAACCCGTTGCCAGATAAATACTCATTGTTGGGGGCAGCGCTTCACCAATCCCATCAAGTAAAAATTGCATTTCTATAACTAAAGTAAAGACAGAAGAAAGAATCAGCAGCTCACTACCAAAATAAAATGAAATATACAGGGTAATCAAAGCCGAAAATGCGGATAAAAACAGATAACTGGCGGCATCTACAATTCCGTAATGGGAAATTGATAAGATCATCCTGCCTGAAAAATAGAAGCCCGGACTAAGCGAATTTCTTTTCTTTGCAAAATGAAAAAGACAAATTATAACTCCCAGGAGTGTACCGATCAAAGAGCTGACCCCAATACCTGTTACCCCCATTATTCTTCCAAGGATCACAGACAACAGGATGTTCACTCCCGAAGAGGCTATATCAGCTATCAAGCTGAGTGTTTCATCTCCATCCGCCATAACCATCCCGGATAGAAATATCGAAAAAGGAAGAAAAAAAATAACGATTCTGATCCAAAACAAATATATTCCTGCGCTTTCAAGAATGATCGGCGCTGCTTGAAAGGAGGAAATATAATCATCTCCCAAAATCAGAAAAACAAGAAACAAAATCATCCCGCAGCCCACAGCAGCGGTTAATCCTGTTCGAAACAGACGAGTCGCTTTCTCTCCTTCAAAATTCCCCAGTGCCTTTGAATAAAGGATTGGCGTCCCGATTGAAAGCAGTGCTGCCAAAGACGCTGCAAATGAATAAGCCGGTGTAACCAGATTCATCCCGGCAACTGCATCATCTCCGAGCAAAATACCGGCGACAACTACATCAGACACAAGCACAAATGCCGTTACGATACTCGAAATAATCCCCCCTGTAAGTAAGGAATAGAATTTTTTTGTCATCAAATCCATCTTTTATTCCTCTTCTTTTCCCCCATAATCTCATCTTGAATGGAACCAACTATTGGCATTGTCCCGATAGACAGGCAACATATGACAAAGCTACTCCATATTGTAGCAATAAACAAATATATTCTTAAAATATTCCAAATACAGTATATACCAAAACAGATATAAAAAAAGGAAAAAGCTTTCTTGTATTGACAGAAAAACATTTTTTTGATATCATTAATTGCATTGTGACAGATAACGCAAATATGGAGAGGTATCGAAGCGGTCATAACGAGGCGGTCTTGAAAACCGTTTGGCGGCAACGCCACATGGGTTCGAATCCCATCCTCTCCGCT
>JAIKZC010000467.1 GCA_024682575.1 Lachnospiraceae bacterium
TGTTACAGCATCCATATAGCTTTGAAAATCATACATTTCCCTTATCTGATCCATATTCATCAGCATTACACCTGAATTAAAATATCTATAACCGGTATTAAAAGCTTCTGCAAGCATTTCGTTCTGCTTTTTAGTTGTATAACAGGTTTTATCAGCACAGGCTATCAGATCATTTCCATCAAATGACATATTATAAAAATCTTTAATCGACTTGTTGACAATTATATCGCCGTCTAGATATAATGCACGTTCCAAATTTTCAGGCATGATCTCTGTCAATAAAAATCTATAATAGACCTCTATACTCCAATAATTTTCATATATCGGTAATCTCTCACTAAATCTGTTTTTATCAACTTTCAGTAAATGCAATGTCATATCATATTCTTTAACTGCCGATTCCATTAATTTTATATCTGCATCATCAAGCTCACTGCTCAGAAGAAATACATCAATATGCACATTATTATTTATGGCAGCTGAAATAAGCATCACGCTTGTATATGGAATATATTTTTTATTAAGAGTTGTTACTATGTTCATAATCTATCCCCTTAATTTCACTATAACTCTCAAAAAACTTTACATATACTACATTGAATTTTTCCTTCTTATAAGCAACATCCTAAATAGTAAACTCTATCCTGTCATCCGGATTTAATACAGCTTTGATCGCTACATCTACTGCTATTTCACTAAAATTTGTAGATAAGATATAGCTCTTGAACTTTTCTGTTGATTCCTCGTTTTCAGCTTCTAAAAGCTTCTTAACAATTTTCTTAAACTCGGACCAGGTCTGAATAAGAGAAAACAAATCGCTTCGCAGGTTTTCAGGAAGATATTCATGTAATGTTTCAGGCAGCTTTGTTTTTTCAATAAGTGCGGCTGCAATAACCTCAGATACATTTTTCATTCTCTGATCCGTTACACAGCCTTTTTTAATGCTCAGTGCAACAACATGTGAACATTCCTTTATCTTTTTCATTCTATAAAGCCTGTTACAGTTGGATAAAATATCTTCTACATTTCCATAATCACAGGCATTTGCCGGATTCCAGACATCAGATTTATATTCAACCAATGGAAATTCTAAAATTTTCTTTCCTTGCCTTTCCATCTTCTTTATAAATAAATGTGCCATTCTTTCTGAAATGAATCCTACATCCCTCCTCTGATATATATCAGTTTTTTCATAACTGCTTCTATAAAATTCCTCTAATATAGGAAAAGCCCATTCACAAAATTCTGTATATAATTCCCTGTGGTAAATATTTACATTACCTGCATGAATATAACATGAATTTAATTCCTCTTCGTAAAAAGGAAAATACTCCGGATCTGACTTTTGCAGGATGTCCGTAAAAAGTTTCCAATCCCAGCCATAATGAAGTTCACAATAATGATTCCGTATCGATTTATTTAACTTCATGCTTTTAGATGTTATCAGATCTGCTTGTTCATCCATACATCTTTCTAATTCAGCATCATCCAGCTTCAATCTCCTACGGTAATGTGAAATCCCGATATATTCTGTTTCATCCAGATGTTTATATACCCAATACATAGCTGTTGCTTCACAATACCTCATATTTCTGTCAGAGATAGATTCAGCAAAATCATCATGGTCATTTACTGGTGCAATTCTTTTATCAGTAAGTGCTGCTCCTGCCTGAATAGTGATCTCATATTTTGACCCTGGTATGTCTTCCTTTAGTGCTTTATCAACATGACTGGATATTACATACAATTTCATTTTTTCCATTATATGATGCTGTTCCTTTCAGCTTTTTGTTGAATTCAGTTTTTAATAATTTCCCTGATCATACTGTCTGTAAAAATCGGAATATTAACCCCGGATATAATTCTAACCCCATATCTCATGGCATGGGATATCCTCTCAATATTATCAACATCTCTGCCTAGTACAAAATAGTCCGACTGACGGATTATCTCCCTGTCTGCATCAGCCCCGCTTCCCACAAGAGAAATAGAATTGCACTTCAATTCGTCAATCAGCGAGATCAAATATGGCAGAAGCCTCTTATCCGTTTCCAAATTCTCATTATATACAAGATTAAGCACTGTATTTTTATCAGCAAGCTTAAAAGCATACTCTTCTATTACATTTCCAAAAGTAGAATAATCTGTGGATGCATCTATAAAAACAGTTATAATAATTTTGTCATTTCTATTTTTAGTCTTTTCATCTTTATCTGAATCGGCGGCATATTTCTTCACAAATTCCTCTACATTCCCCTGCATGTCCTCCCTTATTTCAGCCAGTCTGTTTCCGGGGAAATTCCACCACTGGATATCCTGAAGCTTTGCAGAAATTTCTTCAGGGAACCTTTCTCTGATCTGTCTTGCCGGGTTGCCTGCCCATATAGTATATGCAGGTATGTCCGATGTTACCACACTTCCGGCTCCTATTACTGCACCATTGCCAATGATCACATCTGAAATTATAGTTACATCATTTCCAATCCAGACATCATTACCTATGACTGTCATTCCCTTCCTGCTGCTATACCTATAGTTCTGTCCGTTTCCCTCCCTCACGGAAGCCCCTTCTGCATTATTTCTGTATTCAGGGATCAGTCCCTGATAAACACTTTTATAATCATGATTGAAATCACAATATATTTGAACATTATTGGCAATGGAACAATATCTTCCTATGTAGATCAGCATTGTTTCATTCGTCTCATCTTCAGATGACATTGTCCAGACCTTAAGCTCATCTATATAAGAACCCCTTCCACAATATGCTATCGGAAGACCAGACGGAAAGCTTACTGTAAGGTCACCATTTTCTGTCTGCTCCGGACGTACATTGATAATCTGCATCCCTGTTACCTCCCAATAATCAGATCAAATAGCCAAAAGACTCATACAGTCTTTCCTCCTGATCCTCAAATCCATATGCGTGACCGGATACTCCTGACTTCACAAGGCTTAGATAATTGCCATACATTTTTTTTAAAGCATCATCAAACCCGGCCGGAGCATCAATTATAGAATTTTCAAAAGGTAGTCTGACTGTCTTTTCAAAGATTTTTTTTGAATATACTGCATCTGCCGAAAATCTGTGATTTCTGTATATCGTGCACTCTTCTGTATCCTGACCATTGGCAAACTGGCTGATTTCGTCATAATATTGCATAAGTTCCATATGGAGAGCATCTTTATCAGAAGAAAAGGCTTTTCCGGATACATTTGCCAAAAGCTCGATTATCTCATATCTTTCAGCTATATCATCCTCTACGGGATTCTCAATTTCTTCATCTATCGTTATCACTCTTGCTATGAGGTTAAGGATATCACATATACTCTGGTCAAGTTCTTTATTTTCCGGACAGTTGTCTATCGGATATATGTCTATCCCGATCAGATAAGGACATCCATGATATTTCTGTAAAAATGAATGTTCCACACACACATCATCTGTATTGCATATCCTCAGAATATCCAGTCCTTTTACATATTTTTTTGATGAGTCCAGAACCTCATAGTTTGAAGGAAGAAGGCTTTTTGCATTATTTCTCAGATACTCATAATCTTTCCTGAAAAGGGCGATATCGATATCATCATCCCACGGGATAAATCCATGATGTCTGACCGCCCCGAGCAGTGTGCCAAACATTGCAAACCACCTTAAATTTTCATTCCTGCATACTTCCGCTATATCCATAAGACATTCTATTGAGGATGCCCAAACCTTTTTCATCGATTCCGAAACTAAAAAACCCGTCTTAATCTCAGCCTTAAAGAAATCCCTCTCAAATTGCATTTTTCCCCCAATGCGCTTTCTGTCGTATATTTTGCCCTGCTTCTGATTTATAGACTATACAGGCAATGTCATTTACTTAAGCTTTGAAAAAACTTTTTGACCGCATTTAAAAGACGCTTTTATGCGGCAAAAAGTTTTTTCAGATGACTTAAATAAAAGACATTGCTATACAGGAGCTTCTATTCCGTCATATTTTATGATCCCATCTGAATATTCTCCCATGACACCTGTTTCCAGAATAGCTGTATAAAACTGCTTTGGAGATAATTTTTCCCTATAGCGTTTATCCCTGAAAAGCTCTGTAAAATACGGCTCTGTTTTCTGATATTTTTCAAAAGTCACTGCATGATAATCCGCTGCCAGATAATCAATATCTTCCCTGGTAAGATCTTTTATATCTATGAAAAAACTTAAATTTCTGAAACTGTTCCAGCTCCTGAGCTTATACTCTGATGTATGGTTCATCGCCACCCAGCTTCCATAGGTTTCAAATTCTGAAAAACCACATACAAGGTTATCAGCACCCATGGAATACATTATTTTTTCCCAGCAGTTCTTCCCCCTATTGTTGCTTTTTTCTATATCTCCAATCATTTCGCGCATAAGGATTTTATTGAAAAGCATATGCTCGGATATGAAGCTTTTTTCGATCACCTTACCAAAACCGAAAAGTCTCTCTATTGTCTTAAAATAACTGTTTTGAAATTCTGTCTTATAATCCAGATATGGAGTCCCATCCTGATTGAACATTTCTATCTTTCTTACCGGAATCGTATCCGAATCCCAGCACAGATAATAGTCATCGCTGCATCTTCCACTATATGCCATTTTTAAGAACTGCTGATAATACCAGTTCACAGACGAAGGATTCTTCTGATTAGTTTCAGCCCTCAGCTCCTCATAAATCTTTTTTATCTGTGAAAATTCTACAAGATCATTTTCCTCAATATGATCAACCTTATTATCTTTGTAAAATCCATTTTCAATATCTTTCTTTATTTCCGCTTTCAATTCTGCAGGACCTATAAAAATAAGCCTGTTAACCGGCAGCAGACTGAAAAAACTCAAGAAATGGATTTTCGTCCTTCCATAGTCATCAACGACTGTAGGAATGACACAAGCAAATTTTTTCTCCATTAGCCCCACCTTCGTGACCGTTTATTACGTTTACGTTAAATATTTACATCCCAAAGCATTATCGGTATCCCTTTTCCCGCAAAAATATTCATGAAATATCCGCCTGACCCGTAATACGCATCAGCTTTTTCCGGAAGATTTCCTTCTTCTGCAATAAAAAAGGTTCCGATATCACTGTCAATAAATTTATTTTTTATTTTTTTATAATCCTCATATACATTCCCACATATTCTTTTCAAATTATCCTCAAATGTCCTGTCTGTAATCCAGTATATTCTTAACTGTTCCCTGTTTTCGTTAAATGTATCAATAACTTTTTCAAGTTTTCTGACTGCCTTCTCACCATATACATAAAATACGGAAGCTGATGTATAAAATATCAGATTTTTTTCTTTTGCCTTCAGGGAAGTCTCATTTCTTTGTAATTCTGAATCATCCCTCAGACCTTTATAAATCCTTATTTTTTCTTCCCAATATTCCTTGGCAATCGTCTTATCTGTTTCTGACAGCAATTCCAGATACAGCTTTTTCCATTTTTCATCTTTCAGATAGATAAAATCCGACATTATAACACCGGGGCTTATAATAAATCTCCCGACGTTTTTGCTCCCTCTCTCATCTCCGCTGACCGGCAGGTCTGCCTTGTTTATATCTATATATGATAAATTATCTGTATACTTTCTTAAATTCGAAGCATAGAAAAAAGGATTTATACTTATAGCAGAGTGAAATCCATCCAGCGGATCCGTAATGAAGATTTTAGGATTTTTTTTCTTAAAATCATAGCTTTTATAATTCAGGACTCGAATCCCTGATTTCTCCGCATCCGGTTCTATTTCATAATATTCACTTTTCTCATCATAGTAACTTCCATACCAGTCCTTTTTATAATATGGAACGGGCATCAGATACGTATTTGAGTTCTCTCTGATATATTTTTTACAGAATTTTTCTATTTCCTTCCATTCAGAAAATCTTGAAATAATAAAAATACTTTCCCGTCCCTTTATACGGTCATAAATATTTCTTATAACATCAAGCCTGTATCTCAGTCCTGCAAGTTTTTCTCCTATATCATCCCGGTTTCCATCAATGATTTTTTCATTCAGTTCAAATATTTCTTCACAAAGCTGTTCAAGCTGTTCAACCAACTCAGCACCTGCTCCACCATATTCTTTTTCGATTCTTTCCCCCATACGGATCGCAAGCATCTGAAATTTCTCTAATAATTCCGTACAGCCATTATCAGACCACACTTTTTTTACCAGGTTGCGAACACTCTCCATCCCTGATAATATTTCCAGATTTTCATCCTCTATAAAAGACTCGTCCCTGTCAATGTCTTTTGGACTAAACCGGTAGAGATATGGTACTGACCCGCCTTCATGTTTTTCCAATCGCTTTTCCTGATCTATGTAATAAGGATAATTATGAAGTCCCCCACGTCTTTCTGCTTTTTCCCAGTTTCCATATTCCAGCCTCAAAAGCTCCTCATATCCGGCGGGTACAGGTATCGAACCATTTTCAAAGGGCATGTATATAGAATAGTCAAACAGAAATTTAGGAAATTTATGATTTTTTTCCCTGATCCAAAAAGGTATCAGTGCAACATTCTCCGTTTCCTCATCATCGTTCTTTGAATATAATGAATCCATTATTTTATAGAGAGCATTGTCAAAAGGAACATTTCTGTCTGCGCTGATCCCGCTTATAATTTCTGCCTGATCCAAAAGATCACTCATCTCCCCCAGAGATGCGCCTGCCCTTTTTCCAAATTTCTCAAAAAGAGTCCACACCCTGTTCGCCTTATTCTGCCTGGTATTTTCCCTTTCTTCATCATTATAAAGATTATGCAGCGGAAATATATCTATTCCTGACGTATACGGAAAACCATGATTTTTTTCGAGAAAATTTCCACTCATATCAATCACGTCATGGTTCACTATACGGGTAAGAAAATTTCTATACTCCTTTTCCCTGTAGATATTTAATATTTTATAATCCTCTGGAAGCTCCATATCTGCAACAGCAAGAAATTTATCATAATCCTCCTTCAGCATGCATATATCCAGATCATCATCCCATGGTATAAACCCGTGATGCCGCACTGCGCCTATCAGGGTTCCGCAGTCGGCAAACCACCTTATACCGTATTTTTCGCAAACCTCTCCGACTTTTTCAAGGATTTCCAATTGCGAAGCCCATGACCTTTTAATCATCCCCGGTATGTAGAAGCCTTCCCTGACCTCATCTTCATAATAAGAATTATCAAACTTCATACTCCACCTATTGTATATCTATATTCTGGATCATTACCGGTTTTTTATTCTCCGTAAAATAATATGTTATATCCGAATAGTCACCATAATAAGCATCGCACAGGTCAGCCAGTTTTTTCCCGTCATCACTTTCATCAAAGCTTCCGATATTTTTGTCCATAAAGTTTTCTTTAAGCTCTCTATATTCTTCCAGACATTCACAATTATTGAGGATCAGGAACTCCTCTGTTCTCCTGTAAGGATGCCATATCAGTTCTATCTGGTCTTTATTTTCCTGGAAGATTTCAAAATTTTTTTTAACTTTGGCAACCGCCTTGGCAGGATTGCTTAAAAAAGGCATTAGATCAGTATAATATAAAATAGTTTTCATTTATAAACACCTTTCCATATATCTTCTGTTACTGCCCAAACGCAATGTATTTATACTCGTTATACTCATTAACAAAATGCATTACCTGCTTTTTCTATACAATATCAATATTCTGGAGCATCACCGGCTTTCCTGCTTCAAGTGCAGACATCATCAGATAAGAGGCATCCCCATATACAGCATCAGCCGTTTTAATTATCTTAGACGCATCATCATCCTCAATAATTCTTCCCCATCCTTCCTTAACAAATTCACTCCTTAACTGCTCATATTCATGAATAAGTTCCGGTGCATATGCATCCCTTATATCACCTTTTATCACACATGGGTGCCATAGAAGTTCTATTCTTTCCCGGTTTTCCTTAAATATATTGAGAACCTTTCTGATTTTTTCTACTGCCGGTCTGCCATATTCAAATAAAACGCTTTCTGACGTTAAATAAATTACTGTTTTTTTCTTATCTATAACTTCCGGTTTTAGTATTTCTGTCTTTTCCACAACATTTTTTTCTGTAGCTCTGTCATCGTTATCTGTAAGGCTGACTCTATACAGTTCTGCAATCTCATTTACAGGATTTTCATAATTCTGTATGACCACTTCCTTGCCGGATTCCCTGAATTTTTCCGCCAGTTCTCCCTCATCACCGAAGTAGATATCCGCAAATGAGATTAATTTTTCCACGTCTTCATTTATATAAGCTATATTTCTGTTTTTTGAAATATGCTCTTCTATCATTGACCCATATTCCTTTAGCAGATTTGGAGCAATGAGATCAAATGCATACTCATTATTGTTAATTATCAGATCCGGTATCCACACGTTATTAAAATCCGAATCCTTCTCTTCAAAAAAATTCAGGATGCTTCTGATTTTTCCTGCAGCAGAATCTGCATGAATAAGCATTTCTTTTAATGATGAATGATATATGACATTCTTTTTTTCAGATGCCTTTTCTATATATTTTCCCCTGAAACCGGATTTTTCCAAATATCTGCTCTGTGCCTCCCTGTACCTTTTCTCATCCAGCTGCTTCCTGAAATAAGGATAATCATGTGCAGCCTTCTCGTGTCTTGGCATTATATAATCCTCACCGAACCTTGCCTTCAGTACTCTGTCAAATCCAAGCGGCACTTTCATTACATTATTTTCAAACGGTATGCTTAACGTAAACTTAAAAAATTCCTTCGGAAATTTCTTATTTCTATCATTAATGTACTCATCATATCTGGTTACAAAATCAGCATTTCCTTCTTCTGTCAGCCTGCATATCTGATCATAGAGTATCTCCAGCTGATTTCCTATCGGTCTGTCCGAATTAAATATATATCCTGTTTCCTTCTGCAATTCTATCAGCTTTACCGCAAGCTGCTCATTGGTCTCATTATCAGATGGATTCATCTCATTTTTTCTGCTTAGCCCGATCGCCTGATCGGTCTTTTTCAGCATCATGATAATGAAATCCTCTTCCTCTTTATTTCTGGGTATATAGTAATATGGATAAATATCAAGTCCTTTCATAAACGGACATCCGTAATTTTTATTCAGGAAATCACGTTCAAAGGAAAGATCGTGGTTAAAAATCAGTCTGGTAAAGTTCATCCTGTACCAGGTTCTCGTATATGGATTTAAGAGCCTGTATTTGTCCGGATATTCTCTTGAAATAATGTCTAAAAATCTAACATATTCATTTCCGACAATTCCCATATCAACATCATCATCCCAGGGTATAAATCCCCTCTCCCTTACTGCTCCAAGCAGAGTTCCATAAGCTGCAAAAATACTGATAGAATTTTTGCTGCATATTTCCGTTATATCTGATATCAGATCCAGATGAGCAGCCCAGACACGTTTCATAACCTCATTGATTGTAAAGCCTCTCCTCGTTTCCTGTTGAAAAAATTCCTTTGAAAAAGTTACAGCCATTATTTCCGGTTCCCCCTCTGGCAGGCAGACTTGCAGTTTCCTGACCGTCTCCGTGCTGTACAAGTATGACATCCTTGCAGCGCATTACAGGCGCACACCGTAAGCCATGCATAAAGATTCTTGTCACAATATATATCGACTTTTTTTATCAATATTTAAGAGTTTTTTATGTATTCATTCTTTTGTTTTATCTTTAGAACTTTCAAATACTGTTAAAGTCCCTCTTTTTTAAGTATAATTATCTTTATAACAGGTTGATCAGACATTAACAGATATTATTAGGGGCGAATGATTTGAAGATTTTATATTTCTTCTGGGATGAATTTAATGGAGAGGATTGCCAGCATGCATTAAAAGAGCTGGGCAATGATGTTAAAGCTGTTCATTTTCCCTTATCCAACACTGATTTCGACGACAGCTTCGAGGAAAAAATGACAGCTGAACTGGGCAGAGGATATGATTGTGTATTCAGTTTCAATTATTTTCCCATTATCTCCAGAATCTGTGACAGTCTGTCTGTTCCCTATATCTCATGGGTATATGACTGTCCGCATCTTCCACTGAATTCTATAACGATAAATAATAGTGTTAACCATATTTATCTGTTTGACAGAGTTCTATGCAGGAGGCTTAGGGAAACAGGTATAAATACCATCCACCATTGCCCTCTTGCTGTAAATTCTGCACGGCTTAATGAATTCTGCCTCGAGCTTGATAAAGGCAGCCCTGTCATTTACGAACATGATATCAGTTTTCTCGGTAACCTTTATGATAACGAGTTCAATTTCTACGACCAGATATCTTATCTTCCGAAACAGCTAAGGGAATATATCGAGACCTTGATTAATACACAGTCAAAAATCTTTGGCATTGACCTTTTTTCAGATGAAAAAATTTTCCCTGATTTTATCTTAAGGGAACTGCATAATTATATCAGATTTGAGAAATCCGGTAACTACAACATGGACTATGACCAGATCATCCGGGATATTCTGAGAAGAAAGGTTACCGTTATTGACCGCAGGAAAATCCTTACCTTTCTTGGTAAATCCTATAATACTGTTTTATATTCTACTTCCGACGCAAAACCGATAGAAAATGTTCCAAATCTTGGTCTTGCCGATTATATGAATAAAATGCCCCGGGTCTTCCATCGCAGCCGGATAAACCTAAATATCACACTTAGAAGCATTATCAGCGGCATTCCTCTAAGAGTCCTCGATATACTTGCTGCCGGCGGATTTCTCATTACCGATTTCAGAGAAGAGATAGCAGAGCATTTCATTAATGGTGAGGATGTAATTTTTTATTCTACTGCGGAGGAACTTCATGATAAATGCGGCTGGTTTCTCTCACATGATGAAGAACGTAAAAAAATTGCAGTAAATGGAATGAATAAATGCCGTGAAAATTTTGACTATAAAAAAATACTCCCTGAAATATTAAAAATATAGGTAACTGTTCAGAAAACCTGAACAGTTACAAATATAGGAGCCAATAAATGAATCTGCCAATTACAGCCTGTATAATTGCTAAAAATGAAGAAAAAAATATTGTACGCTGCTTAAAAGCCCTTCGTCAGCTCGGATGTGAAATTGTCGTAACTGATACAGGTTCTGATGACGATACCGCAAAACTTGCCTCTGACTACGCTGACAGGCTTGGCTTCTTTGAATGGGTAAATGATTTTTCAGCCGCCAAAAATTATTCTGCTTCCCTTGCTTCAAATGATTTAATCCTTTCTGTAGATTGCGACGAATTTCTTGAGAAATTTGATATTGAAAAAATGATAGGATTAATAAAAAGGCATCCCATATGCCTCGGTACATGTTCACTAAGAAGCATATTCAGCAGCAGTTCCAACGGAGAAAAGGATTTTATTAATGAACGTGTTACCCGTTTTTACGACAGACGTTACTTTTCATTCGAAGGAAGCATTCATGAAACACTGCGTCCCCTTTCCCCGTCATTAATTTACAGCTACATCGACCTTCCGCTCTTCTTCTATCACTCAGGCTATGAGTCCGACTCTTTAAAGAAAGAAAAAGCTGAAAAATATCTTAACCTGCTTCTTCGTGAACGCTCAGAAAAAGGCGTTTCTGCATATAACTGTTATCAAATAGCTAAATGCTATCGCGCCATGAAAGACAGCTTCTCGGCAGTTAAGTATCTTGCCGAAGGTCTGTCTTTCGACCTTGACCCTTCCCTGGTATTTGTTCAGGAAATGGTTGAGGATTACGGCTATGCTCTTCTGGATTCCGGCAAAGCCGATGAAGCATTAGGTCTGCAATCTGTTTATGATAGCTTTGCGACCCGTTCTGACTTTCCATTTTTAATGGGGCTTATATATATGAACAATGGATTATTTGAATCAGCATTAAGTGAATTTGAGAAGGCTACCCATTTTCCAAATGCCTCCGTTGAAGGTACAAATTCGTATAAGGCCTTCTATAATATGGGAGTGATCCACGAAGTTTTAGGAAATGTCACAACAGCCGCAAGTTATTATGAAAAATCAGGAAAATACCTTCCTGCCATGGAAAGATTAAAAAAAATCCGGCATAACATATAGAATAAACG
>JAIKZC010000383.1 GCA_024682575.1 Lachnospiraceae bacterium
CATATTTTCAACATGAAGTACAACATCTCCCGGAGTTGCTTCCTTCTTATCAACAACAAGCTGAACATCATGTCCAACCATCATACGGCTTAATTCAGCTGGGGAAGTTTCTGAAATATTAACCGTACCAATATATTTACCTCTTCGAAGAACCGTACATCTGTCGGCCACTTCCATGATTTCATTTAATTTATGAGATATAAAAAGAATCGATTTGCCCTCTTTGGCAAGATTCTTCATTATTTTCATAAGATCATCAATTTCAGCCGGCGTAAGTACTGCTGTCGGCTCATCAAATATAAGTATATCATTTTCCCTGTAAAGCATTTTTAAGATTTCTGTTCTTTGCTGCATACCAACAGTAATATCTTCTACTAATGCATCAGGATCTACCTTGAGTCCGAATTTTTCAGAAAGTGCCATTACTTTTTTTCTGGCTTCGGCTTTCTGAAGTATTCCGTTTTTAGTAGATTCAACACCAAGAATGATATTATCAAGAACAGAAAAGCATTGTACCAGCATGAAATGCTGATGCACCATTCCAATACCCAAAGCATTTGCATCATTGGGATCATTGATCTTAACTACCTTGCCATCTTTTTTAATAACACCCTCTTCGGGCTGATAAAGTCCGAAAAGAACACTCATGAGCGTGGATTTTCCAGCTCCATTCTCTCCAAGTAATGCAAGAATCTCACCTTTTTTTAACTGTAACGTTATATTATCATTGGCTACGATTCCGGGGAATCTTTTTGTTATATTCAGCATCTCTATGGTGTAGTTGTCTTCCATGCTGAAATTCTCCTTCCAGATAAATTATATAAAAACTTTTGTCTATGCCAAAAGCCTTAAATCAGAAGCCGGCAGCCTCTAAGAAACTGCCGGCTTATTTTTAACAACAAAGGAATAAGTTTATATCCCGGGATTACTTAAGATTACCCTGGAAATTGATCTTTACGTTCTCTGCTGAAGGCTGATCAGCAGAAGTATCATTTGAAACTGTGATATCGCCGTTGAAAATAGATGCAACGAGTGCCTTATATGAATCTTCTGTGAAATTATCTGTCCATACTGTTGAATCAGAAAGACCCATGTAGTTAAGGGACATATCATCTGCAGATGCAAGACCAAGTGTCTGTACCTGACCGCCATAATTAGCAAACTCACCGTTCTTTATAGCATTAAGAAGGAGATTAACAGTTGCTTTGAGACCCTTTGTAACAGAAGTAATAGTCATTCCGTCACCATATGCGCCATCAATGATAGGCTTCTGGTCAGAGTCAACACCGATAACCTTTCCACCGGTCTTTGCAGCAGCTTCTGCAGCAGATGTATAGATACCGCCTCCGCATGCAAATACGACCTCGGTTCCACCCTGATACCAGGTATCCATAGCAGCTGTTATATCTGCATCACCAGAGAACTGGTTGCCATAAGCATAATTAATTGAGATATCTGTGATTCCATCTTCAGCAGCTGCAGCATCTGCACCCTGTACAAATCCATAACCAAAACGCATTACAGCAGGAACAGCCATACCGCCAAGGTATCCAAGATTCTTATAACCCATCTTTACAGCAGCATAACCTCCAAGAAATCCTCCGATCTCCTCGCTGTATGCTGCGCTGAATACATTGTCAGCACTAAACTCAGCGCCACCGTTTGCACCTGAGAAATCAGCTTCTGAGCAGTCAAGTACAACATAATCAACATCAGGATACATCTCAGCGGTCTCAACTACTGCTTCTGCAAAAGAATAACCCGGAAGCAAAAGTACATTATATCCGTCAGCTACTGCCTTATCGATCATGGCTACACGATCAGCAGTACTGTCACCTTCAGGCTTGTAGTATGTGAAATCAACACCGTTCTCTTCTGACCATGCCTTACCTGACTCATAAGTTGTCTGATTGAATGACTGGTCGGTAATGTCACCATAATCAGTAACCATTGCAATCTTCATGTCGAGATTTGCGCTAGCATTATCAGCTGTCTCAGCTGAAGCTGCCTCTGAACCGGCTGCCTCTGAAGCTCCGGTATTTGCTGTTGAATTGGAACTACCGCATGCAGTGAGTGAAAATGCCATTACAGCACCCATCATTAAAGCAATCAGTTTCTTCTTCATTTTACTTAGTCTCCTCCTTTTTACTTCGTAACATTGAAAATTAAATGTGCAAACCCTTTAAAACATACTCACGACTCATAATGTTCTGTATACCAAAAAATCATTTGGGCAAAACATCATCCATTGTATCATTTTCAATCAATTCATTCAATGCCTCAACTGCAGTTTCTATTGCAATTTCCATATCATGAACCTGTTTATTTGGAAGCCCCTTTTTAGCCCTTTCCTGATTTGCAACTACAAGGAAGCAGGAACCCACTCTTACACGAAGAAACTGACCAACAATATAAAGAGCAGCAGACTCCATTTCACTTGCAAGACATCCCATTCGAAGCCACGCATTCCATTTATTTTGAAGCTCATAGCTTACAGGCATTACCTCAGGTTCATGTTGTCCAAAAAAGGAATCTTTACTCTGAACTACCCCAACATGATAACGGATCTTCTTTTTTTCAGCAGCTGCTGCTAAAGCATTTACTACCTTCCAGTCTGCCACTGCAGGATATTCTATCGGTGCGAATTCACGGCTCGTGCCTTCCATTCTTATAGAACCGCTGGCAATAACGATATCACCGCCCTCAACATCGTCCTGCATTCCCCCGCAGGTTCCAACTCTTATAAAGGTATGTGCACCGCATTTCGAAAGTTCTTCTATTGCTATAGATGCAGACGGACCTCCGATTCCCGTTGATGTTACACTTACTTTCTGTCCTCCCAGATAACCCGTATAGGTTACAAATTCTCTGCTGTCCGCTACAAGTTCTGCATTTTCAAAATGCTTTGCTATCAAAGCGCATCGTTTGGGATCTCCGGGTAAAATAACATATTTGCCTATGTCCTCCGAGCCTACAGCTGTATGATACTGTTTTCCGGAGCCTTCAGTATAATCTACCATTACTACAATTTACACCTTTCACTTTTATGGATTTAAATTTAAACAAATTATCGCGAATTTATCAGCTAAACTCCGACATATTTACTATAACATATATAGTGCTTTTTTAAAAGCTAAATTTATTTTCTTCTATATATTTGATTAATCAGAACAATCGTGCTATTTTATTTATTAGTTTTCAGATA
>JAIKZC010000511.1 GCA_024682575.1 Lachnospiraceae bacterium
GCAATGATCTTTTATCATTCACCCAAGGGGGTAAAAAAGAAGAAAGCTGTTAAGATCAAGAAGGCTGAATACAGTTATGACACTGTATCAGGCACGCTTACTTTCAGCGGTAATTTCAAGGGAAGCGTAAGTGTAAATTAATTCACTTATATAAATTCTATAATGAGGAATACTAATGTTAAGAATAGCGGTTACAGGCAGCGGGATGCTGGTAAATGAAATACTTCCCGTGTTGGTAAAGATTCCGGAGATTAAAATAGCTGCAATTGTCGGAACGAAAAGAAGTGAGGAAAAGCTTAGGGAATTAAGCGAAAAATATTCAATTAATGAGATATTTACTGATTTTGAGGAGATGCTTAAGTGTGAAAAAGAAAAAGTAGATCTTGTTTATCTTGCAACTCCGAATAATACTCATTATGAACTGGCAATAAAAGCAATTGAGGCGGGATACAATACTTTCATAGAAAAGCCAATGGTTGAAACTCTAAAAGAAGCAGAGATGCTTTATAAGCTGGCAGAGGAAAAAGGCGTATTTGCAGTTGAAGCAATCTCAAACCAGTATCTTCCGGCATTTGAGGCAATTAAAAGCAATCTTTCAAGAGCCGGTCAGATCAAATACGTCAATATAAATTTCTCTCAGTATTCATCAAGATACGACAGATTTATGGCGGGAGAATATTTTAAGGTATTTGACAGGAAAGCCGGAGGCGGCGCGATTAAAGATCTGGGCATTTATAATATTCACATGGCTGTGGGACTTTTTGGGATCCCGGAAAAACTTGCATATTATCCTAATATAGTAAAGGATGTGGATACCAGCGGAGTTTTGATGATGGATTATAACAGTTTTAAGGTCACATCTATTGCTGCAAAGGATTGTCAGGGTGATTCCGGAATTATGATAGAGGGTACCGATGGTTATTTTAAGCTTTCTGCTAGCTTGAATTCGCTGGATGCCCCGCTCATTTTTCACGACAGGAAGAAAAATGAAGATCTTATTTTAGAGGAAAAATCTGAAATTCATAGGATCGAGCCGGAGTTTAAGGCTATTGCAAGAATGATAAATAATAATGACCATGATCTGTTTATGGAACGTTGCAATGAAAGTCTGGCTGTGATGAAAGTTCTGGAAATGATAAATTAGAGAAGAAATCAATGAAACTGCTGCGTGATATAGATACGCAGCAGTTTTTTTATTAATAGTCATGTTTACGCTCAGTCCATATCTGTTCAAGATCTATAAGTATATCATTCATGGACATTCCCATCTGGGAATCTATCGAAGCAGCCATGGCACCTTCGACGAGAGGAGCATCTGCAAGCTTGATCTTGTCCGTTCCTCGTGTTTCGATTGCCATTTCAGTGGTGAGAATAGAACTTCCCATATCTACAAGAACTATGACACCCTCATCTGACATTACAGAATCTATGGCACTTTCAATAAGCTCCAGACTGGTGCCGTACGAACCGTCAACTCTGCCGGCGGCGATCGCGATAGGGCATTCCTTTGCCATTTCTCTTACGAAGTCTACGACTCCTTCAGCTAATTTCAGACTGTGAGAAACAATTACGATTCCTACCATGGCGCATTCTCCTTATAAAAGTTTACAATTTCCTCTAAAATAATTTTGTATGATGTCGCACCGGGATCCTGATGACCAATGCTTCTAACCCCGAGATAACTGGCACGACCCTTGCTTGCAGCTATTGTTTTTGTATAATATACTCCATCTTCTGCAGCACTTAAGGCTTCATCAAGTGAAGTTATTGTATCATCGCCATTGGCAATTGACATATTAAGCGCGCTGAGGGAGGGAATCATTGAGTCGAGCATCGTTTTTTCACCTCTGTGTGCCTTTCCTCTGGCAATCACTCCTTCTATGGCGGCACCTAGAGAATTTGTGAAGTCACTTATATCAAGCTCGCTTTTTCCCTTGACGCTGTCACCTGCCTTCATGAAAGCAGTGCCGTAAAGAGGACCTGCTGCTCCTCCGACAGATGATACCAGGGTGATCCCGACAGTCTTTAGAACTTCTGCAGGAGATTGGCTGGCAAGTGATGGAAGTTTCTTTTTTACTTCATTAAAACCTCTGGCCATATTTGTGCCATGATCACCGTCTCCGATGGGACTATCAAGTTCACAGAGATAATCTTTTTCGGCGTCTATTCTGTCTGCAATTTTATCTAAAAGTATAATTAGTTTTTCAGTGTTCATTAAACACCTGCCTCCGAAGATTTTATCTGATAGTTAATGATGGTGTATCTGCTGCTGCATCGAGCAGTTCTTTAAGCTCGTCATCGAGCTTCATTAATGATATGGAAAAACCTGCCATATCGATCGAGGTCATGTAGTGACCGCAGAATGTGCGGTGAACTTTGATATTTTTTTCTGCAAGAACGTCTGCAACATGATCATTAATAATGTAAAGCTCCATAAGAGGAGTTGCACCTGCAGAATTGATCATAACCGCAACTTCTGAGTTGTTATAGTCTATATCATTAAGTATGCGATCCAAAATGATGTCTACAAGATCATTAACCGGCATGTTTTTTTCTGTGAACGTACCGGGCTCTCCATGAACCCCTATGCCTATTTCTATTTCGTCCTCGGCAATTTCAAACCCCGGTTTGCCCATAGATGGGAGGGTACAGGGACTTATTGCAGCACCCATTGATCTGACGTTTGCAATAGCTTTTTCGGCTACAGCTTTGACTTCTTCAAGACTTGCTCCGCTTTCAGCTTTTGCACCTGTGATCTTATTTACCAGGACAGAACCTGCAACACCTCGTCTGCCATCAGAGAGGGATTGATCCTCAACAGCGACATCATCATTTATAATAACTTTGTCGACTTTAATTCCATCTGCTTCCGCCATTTCGGCAGCCATTTCGAAATTCATTATATCTCCGCTGTAGTTCATGACCATAAGGAGAACTCCTTTATCGGTCTGCACAGCCTTTATGCCTTCATAGATAAGGTCAGGGGTCGGAGATGTGAAAATAGGACCTGCAACAAATGCGTCGAGCATTCCTTTTCCGACGTATCCACAATGCCCGGGCTCGTGACCGCTTCCGCCGCCGCAGAGTATCGCAACTTTGCCGGGATCCTTTTCTGCCCGGACAAATACGTTGCCATAGTCAATTTTCTTTAGATACTGGGGGTATGCCTTGGCAAAGCCAGTGGCCATTTCATTTTCTACTTGATCAACCGAGTTTATGAATTTTTTCAAGCTGAAAAACCTCCTAAAAATGGAAATTAATTAAAGGATTATTGATGCAATGCTAAAAGAAATCTGCAAAAGACGCAGATTATCCAAGAGACCGTTTGATATGGGTGATGAGCAAAGGGTCCCTCTGTTAATATTTCTAGATATAATTAATTTCATTTTAGCATGCAAAAGATTAAACCGCAATAATCAGCAGGAGTTGTTTAATGATCGTTTTGATGATAAAATCCTTTTAGTACCGCAGTTGACAGTTTTTAATGAAAGTTCTTTTTAAGGTACAAAAAGATTTTGAATGTATTTTGGTGACTTTATTGCAGGAACACGCATTTACTGCGGGTTCCGTGTGGTTAAGTAATACATAGATTTTAATAAAGAAAGAAGGAAAAATATATGGCATGTACAACAATACTTGTAGGTAAAAAAGCTTCATATGATGGCTCAACAATGATAGCAAGAAATGATGATTCGGGAGCAGGTCATTTTACAGCTAAAAAAATGGCGGTTGTAAGCCCTGAGGAACAGCCGAGAGAATATGTTTCGGTTATCTCTCATGTTAAGGTAGAGCTTCCTGACAATCCGATGAGATACAGCTCAATGCCTAATGCTGTAGATGGAGAAGGTATCTGGGCTGCATGCGGTGTTAATGAGAAGAATGTCGGAATGACCGCAACTGAGACCATAACATCGAATGAGCGTGTTCTGGGGGCTGACCCTCTCGTTGTTTTGCAGGAGGCAGAAAACGGACAGCCTGAGATTGCAGGTGGAATAGGAGAAGAGGATATTGTAGTTCTTACTCTTCCTTATATAAATTCAGCACGTGAGGGAGTTTTAAGACTTGGAAGTCTTTTGGAAAAATATGGCACCTATGAAATGAACGGCATTGCTTTTTCTGATGTTAATGAGATCTGGTGGCTCGAAACCATAGGCGGACATCACTGGATCGCAAAGCGTGTTCCGGACGACTCCTACGTAGTTATGCCGAATCAGCTCGGAATAGATGAGTTTGACCTTAATGATGCCTTTGGTGAGAAGAAAGATCATTTATGTTCGGCTGATCTTAGAGAATTCATAAAGGATAATCACCTGAACCTTTCAATGGATGATAATTTTGATATTATCAACCCGAGAGATGCTTTCGGAAGTCATGATGATGCCGATCATGTTTATAATACTCCGAGAGCCTGGTATATGCTTCGCTATTTCAATAGAAATTCTGCAAGCTTTGATGGCCCGGATGCTGAATTCAGGCCTGAGAGCGATGATCTGCCATGGTGCATGGTTCCTGAAAAGAAGATCACACCTGAAGACATTAAATATGTTCTTTCCTCACATTTCCAGGGAACTCCTTTTGATCCATATCTTAGCTACGGTCATAAGGAATTTGCAGGTGCTTATCGTTCTATTGGGATTAACAGAAATGATTTCATGGGACTTATTCAGATCAGACCTTATGCTGATGAAAGGAGCTGTGCTCTTGAATGGATCGCTTTTGCATCGAATGCCTTTAATGTAATGATACCTCTTTATACTAATGTATCTAAATTCCCGGAGTTCCTTGAATCTACTACAGCAGAAGTCTCAACTGACAGCTTTTACTGGGTCAGCAGGATGATCGCTGCAATGGCTGATGCTTCATATAAGGGATGCCTTAATTTAATTGAAAGATATGCCCTTGCTGTCCAGTCAAAGGCACATGCTATTATCAACGAGACTGATAAGGTTAAAGATGCCGATCTGGAAAAAGCAAATGATATTATGGCTGAAATGCTTAAAAAGGAAGCAGGAGATACGCTTCTTAAGGTGCTTGATACGAGAAGCAATTCTATGAAGAATCAGTATGCGAGGTCAGACGCATAAGATGAAAAGAATAGAAATCAGCTCATCAGAGGAACTTAAGGATGCGATAAATAGCATAAGTCTTGATAATAGTGAGGAAATAAATATTAAACTTGCTCCGGGAAAATATCAGGGACCGGTGACGATAGACAGACCTAATCTCGTAATAGACGGCTATGATCCTGAAACTACAATTATAAGCGGAGACCTTGGAGCTTTTGAAATATTGGAAGATGGTCTAAAGAGGGGAACCTTCAGAACTCAGACAGTTTTTATAGATGCGGATAATGTAAGGCTTAAGAATCTTACAATTGAAAATAAGGCAGGAAGAGGAGAAGAAGCCGGGCAGGCTATTGCGCTTTATGCCGACGGTGATAATCTTATTTTTGAAAACTGTCGATTTCTTGGTTCGCAGGATACCATATTTACTGCGCCCCTGCCGGAAAAAGAGGTAGAGGCAGGAGGATTTCGGGGACCTAAAGAATCTGCGGCAAGAAAGATGACTCACCAGTATTATAAGAACTGCTATATAGAAGGTGATGTTGATTTTATTTTTGGCGGCGGCACTGCATTTTTTGATAACTGCGAGATTTTTGCATTGAAAAGAGACAAAGGATATATAACTGCAGCATCTACCCCTAAGGGAGAGAAGTTTGGATATGTGTTTTATAAATGCCGTTTTACGTCGGATTCGGCAGAGGGCAGTTATTACCTTGGCAGACCCTGGAGAGAAAACGCAAAAACCGTCATATTAGAATCTGAACTTGGAAGACATATCGCAAAAGAAGGCTGGCATGAATGGAGCGGCAGATGTGAGGCTGGCGGAGTTTATTATGCTGAATATATGTCCTTCGGAGAGGGAGCTGCAGATGATGAAAGAGCTTCATATGCGCATATCCTCAACGATGAAGAGGCAAGGATTTATATTGATGAGATTAATCTGCTCAGAAAAAAGAATAGATGACATCTCATAATGATCATTAGAAACTGATTTTCACATGTTTAACATATCATAAGGTATTAGAGAAGATAAAAAAGTATTTTCTCTGATACCTTATTTTTATGCGCTTTCAGAGGCATTATGATACAAAATGATATTAAAACTTGAAATTTAAATACATGTCATACGATTAATATATTTTCTGTAATATGTTACAAAAATAACCATATTAAAAGGGCTTTTTACACGACAAGACAAGAAAAAACTATACAAACTATACAAAAAAGTATAAAAAAATGTCCAATTCAACATGTTTCACAATATGACAATCGGTTGACATACTATTTTTATCGTGATATTATCAAGATGTCAACAGGAACGACTTGTTGACATAGGTTAAAAGTTATGATAGATGTTCGGATCTATAAGGAGGATTGCATGAAAAACATGAAAAAGGTTTTTGCGTTGGGACTTACAGTTGCCATGACAGCTTCTATGCTCGCAGGCTGCGGTGGAAGCACATCAACTGAAAGTGCAGGTACAGGTTCGTCAGCAGCTACAGAGTCAGCTGCAGCAGCATCGGGTGACGGTGCTTCGATCACAATTTACAATTCAAAAATGGAAATTCAGACACAGCTCGAGGATGCAGCCAAGGCATATAAAGATGCTACAGGCGTAAGTGTTGAAGTATTTATGCAGAATGACACAGTTGCATCTGACCTTGCTACAGCTTATGCATCAGGTTCACCATACACTATCAACATGGTTGATGCAAAGGACATTTACTCAATGGCAGAAGAGCATGCACTTGATCTTTCCGGTGAGAAATGGATAGGAGATACAACAGAGGCTATCAGCATTGGTGAAAAGGTTTACGGTTTCCCTGTTTGCGTAGAAGCAAGAGGACTTATCTACAATGCAGATGCAATAAAGAATATTACAGGTGAGGATTTCGATCCCACACAGTACAAGACACTTGATTCTTTCAAGGAACTTATTGATAAGCTTAAGGCAGGCGGAATGGAAACACCTACAGGTGTTATGATGGAAGACTGGTCACTCGGTGCTCATTACCTTGCAATGGTTTATGAAGAGAGAGAAGATACAGATGCATTCCTTGCAAGCCTTAATGATGGTTCAGCAAGCATTGCAGACGATGCTAAATTTACATCACTTATGGATACATTCGATGTTCTTAAAGAGAACAATTATGCTTCAGCAGATCCTATCTCAGCAGATCGTGAAGTTACAGAGCAGAAGCTCGCTCAGGGTGAGATCGCATTCATGTTCGGCGGTAACTGGGACTGGTCAGTATTGAGTGCTTATGAGCCTACAGAGAACATGGGCATGATGCCTGTTCCTCAGAATACAGATGACGGAACAAATGAGAAGCTTGTCGGCGGCGGTTCTAAATACTTCTTCATTGATTCTTCTGACAATACATCAGCTGATCAGCAGCAGGCTGCTAAGGACTTCCTTAACTGGCTTGTATATGATGAAGCAGGACAGGCAGTTCTTGTAAATGACTGTGCACTTGTACCGGCATTCTCAAATATTACTCTTGATGTAAGCGATCCTCTTGGAGCATCTGTTAAGTCTTATGCAGATTCAGGTTCACTTGTAGCTAACTACAATTATCTTCCTGATGATCATTATGCAGTACTTGGCGGACAGGCATTCCAGAAGTATCTTGCAGGTCAGTCAGACCGTGCAGGCTTTGCAACAGAAATCGACGATTACTGGAAGGCAGCTACACTTTCAGCACATTAATTAGAAATCTAGGTTGAAAAAGGTTGGGGAGCCTCATACCGGAGCTGGTAAGAGGTTCCCCTTTGTTTAAGAGGTTTAAGAGGGAGCACACAATGGATAGAAATAAAATGTCTTACAGGGTAAGTCAGTTTTTAATTTTTGCCGGTCCCGCAACCCTGCTTTTTGTCGGGACAGTTATCGTTCCTCTGATTTATGGTTTCTATCTGACATTTACCAGTTGGGACGGCGTTTCAAAGAATAAGCCTATTGTAGGTCTTGATAACTATGTGGCAGCTTTTGCTGATAAAATTTACTGGCAGTCAATGGGAAGAACGATCTTTTATTCGGTATTCTCAGTAATATTCATAAACATACTTGCTTTTGCACTGGCTTATCTCGTTACTATGGAAGTAACAGTTCGTCAGAAAGACAAGAACGGTAAGAAAACAGTTATGAACAGAGGTATCTGGGGACAGAATTTCTTCAGAGCAGGTTTCTTTGTTCCTAACCTTATCGGTGGTATCGTTTTAGGTTATGTATGGCAGTTTGTTTTCAAGAGAGCACTTGTTTCTCTCGGAAATGCCATCACACAGGGAAATGTTCCGTCACTTCTCGCAACTTCAGGCGGCGCAATGTTCTGCCTTATCCTTGTTTCGGTTTGGCAGTATGCAGGATATATGATGCTCATATATGTTGCAGGATTCATGAGCGTACCTGAGGATCTCAAGGAAGCAGCGCTTATTGATGGCTGTACTCCGGCACAGGCAATGAAAAATGTAACGATCCCTCTTATGAGGTCTTCGTTTGTACAGTGTCTTTTCTTAAGTATAACAAGATGTTTCGTAATTTATGATGTTAACCTGTCTTTGACAGACGGTGATCCGTTCGGTTCTTCAGTGCTTGCGGCAATGCACGTTTACAATCAGGCATTCACATACAAGAATTATGGACTTGGACAGGCTGAGGCGCTTATACTTTTCGTAGTATGTGCGATCATCGGTATTACACAGGTTTACATTGGTAAGAAAGGTGAGGTGGCTGCATAATGGATGAAAAGAATAATGCTATGGCTAAAAAAATAAAGCCCTACCTTATTTTCGCTTTAATGGTAGTTATCCTGTTTCTGATAATCTTCCCTTTCCTTATCGTTGTTGTTAACGTATTTAAAACAAAGGCAGATATAACCCAGAATCCGTTGAGTATTATAGGTGTGAGCAGTGGCTTTACACTTGCAAACTTCCCTAATGCTATGGAAAAGATGAATTTCTGGAACGTATTCGGAAATTCACTTATCATCACTGTTTCAGCAACTGTTCTTACAATTCTTTTTTCTGCTATGTGCGGATATTTCATTGTCCGTCATAACTGGAAGATCTGTACGACCTTATTTGGACTGATGATAGCTTCGATGGTAATTCCTTTCCAGGTTTTGATGGTACCGCTTGTTTCTGTATATGGAGGAACTTTTGGAGTATTAAATCACAGATTGACGCTGATCCTTCTGCATGTTGGATTTTCTGTATCTATGGCGACGTTCATGTTCCATGGCGCGGTTCATACAAATATCCCGCTGGAGCTTGAGGAAGCAGCTTATATCGATGGATGTACAAAGTGGCAGACTTTCTGGAAGATAGTATTCCCGCTTTTGAGCCCTACTATCGCAACTGTTGCGATCATTGATGCAATGGCATTCTGGAATGATTATCTTCTTCCGAGCCTTATCCTTCAGAAGAAAGACCTTTATACTATTCCGGTATCGACAAAGGTATTCTATGGAACCTATTCCACGGATATAGGTCTTGTAATGGCTGCATTGCTTCTGGCTATGCTTCCTATCCTTATCCTTTATGTATTCTTACAGCGATACATTGTTAAGGGCGTTACTTCCGGAGCTGTTAAGGGATAAATAGAATAGTTCGGTAAGATAAATACGGAATTCAGGGGAGTATTAGGATATAAAAGTTACGTATGAAAGGAATTTAATCTATGGCAACTCTTAAGGATGTTGCAAGAGAAACCGGACTTACAGTTACAACTGTTTCGCGAATTCTCAATAACCGCGGTTATATAAGTGAAGAGTCGAGACAGAAAGTAAAAGAGGCAATGAAGAAGCTGGATTACCAGCCGAATGAAGTTGCCAGGGCTTTATCGAAAAAAAGAAGTAATATCATAGGCGTTATCGTACCTCATATAAATAATCCATATTTCGCTGAGGTTATCAGTAATCTGGAGAATGAGGCAAAAAAGAAGCGTTATAACATTATGCTTTTTAATTCGAAAAGTAATGATGATAATGAAATGAAGTATATTGATATGTGTAAGTCGAATCGTGTGGCAGGAGTTGTAATGATGAGCGGCTCTGTACAGCTTGATGAGTTTAAGGGGCTGAATATTCCGCTTATAACGATTGAGAGAAATCTTGAATGTGGTACTGCTTCTATAGAATGTGATAACTTTCATGGCGGCGAGCTTGCCGCCAGAGAGCTTATCAATGCCGGAGCGCAAAGGCTTATCCATATCAGCGGAGTAACTGAGACAGAGATGCCTGCGGATGACCGTTCGCTTGGTTTTAATAAGGTCTGTGAAGAGAAAAAAGTCTGGCATAGGGAAATAAAGACATCTGTGAAACAGTATGATACAGGCCAGTACAGGGAGTTCCTTGATGAACTTTTGGACGAATATCCCGATGCAGATGGATTTTTTACAAGCTCAGATCTTATAGCTGCCCAGCTTATACAGGTAGCTCAGAAAAAAGGCAGAAAGGTTCCGGACGATATTAAGGTCGTCGGATTTGACGATGTTAATATAGCTTCACTGACAACACCGACTATTACTTCTATCAAACAGCCGATCAAAGAGATGGCAAGAACATCTATTGGTTTTTTACTTGATGCAGCGGCAGGAAAGGTTGTACCAACTAGAATGATCCTTCCGGTAACTCTTGTTGAACGTGAATCATGCAAAGCAATTTCAACAGAATGATCTGAATAAAAATAGTTAAACCCCGGATAGAAATATAATCCGGGGTTTTTATATTTTTAATCTAAAGCCTCGTCTATTCCGAGTGTTTTTCGTTTAAGATAGTTTTCAGGAACATTGGTAAAAATATCTGTAACGCCGAATTCAGCATATTTAGAAAAGTCAATTTCCCTAAGTGCTTTGTTTTCACCATAAAAGGGCTCATCGGTGTTCCATGCCCGTAATCTGAGATTCTTCAGGTATTTCGGAAGCTTCACATTTAGTCCTGATATACAGGGATGCATAGCGTCAGCACCTGAGGCTTTTGCCTTATTGATGCAGTCTTCTAAAAGTTCTGAGATGACAGCGGTTTTTGATTTTTTATCGATTTCCTTTATCTTTTTTATACTATCGGTTAGAGAAGAAGAATATATGACGTATTTTTCAATATCAAGTTTTTTTACTATTGAAACAACTTTTTCTTCTATACCTTCATATCTGTAATTATTCGTTTTTAATTCTATATTTATTAATAGTCCGGTTCTGCGGCAGTAGGGGCGGAGAAGCCTCAGCACTTCTTCTAATGTGGGGATTGTTGTCCTTATATAGCTTCTGTCCACCCTGAGAGCTCTGATCTCAGAAAGCTTGTAATCTTTAACATCTCTGTATCCATCGGCCGTTCTTCTGACATTTTCATCATGAATAACAACAATTTCACCATCGCGCGTCATCTGGACGTCCATTTCAATCCCTGTAAGTCCTTTTATTTCGGCAGCGGCCCTGAAAGCTTCAAGTGTATTTTCAGGATATCTGTATGAACAGCCCCTGTGAGCCCATATCTGCATTTCTTTTGCCGGAGTTCTTTCTTCCGGTTTGGAAAATCTTTCTTTTAAGAAATGTTCAAGGCAGCTGGCAGTGGCGATACTTGAAGACTGCTCTGATTTAATTGCTTTTTGCTTGTCGTTGCTGAAGCCGCTAAAACCGAATAGCCTTAATTCTGTAAGCCTTGAATGAAATTCCTTTAGTTCAGAAGCATTAAAGCTGTTCTCTTGTTTGAAACTGACTGTTTCTATTTCAGAAGGCTCTCCGGTATGTATTTCATAGCTTTCACATGTCCACCAGGGAGAGGGGAGCAGTATATAGCCTTTTGTACCGGATATAAGGAGGCTTCCTGCGCTTTTTACCTGTAGGCCGACCTTGACAGTGGCTGAAGCCTTGCCGTAGTTAAAGTAAGCTTTTGTGTAGGAATCAACGCCATTTCCGGCATAAAGTGAATGAAAGCTTACACTGTTATAGGAAGTTCCTAAAAGAGTTATTATTGGTGTTAAGGCGAGAGATCCAAGCTCGGTCATGCTTCCGCCGTAATCAGCATCGAGTAATTCTCGTAGATTAGTCGGAGTTAGTCTGGTAGAAGAGGATTCAACGTCCATTATCCTTCCGATCTTACCGCTCTTTGCAGCTGCGATGGCTGATAAGTAGGCTTCGTTATAAAGACAGGGCATGGATTCCATAAGGATCAGATCTTTTTCCATGGCAGACTTAAATAAGTCCGATGCATATTTTCCTGTCATTGAAATCGGACTTTCGCACAGAACATGTTTTGATTCACTTAATGAAGCTTTAATATAAGGGACGTGGAGTTCGCTTGGGACGGCAATACAGACAGCCTGGCAATTTTCCCAGAGCTTAGTTATATTGTCGGTTAAAATACTATCCGGAAAGACTGAGGATAAATTTCCCATACCTGATATATCAGGGTCATACACAACGTTAAGGCGAAGTCCCTCAACCTTCCTGATGGCCTCTGCAAAGGCTCTGGCTGACCGGCCGCTGCCGATTATACCGATACCTGTTGCACCATCGGAATTTAAGTTGACCGTTCTTCTCATAGGTTTTCCTCTTGGTGTGGTTAGTTTAAAATTTTTGTTTATTTTATTATAGCAATCATTAGACGATATAGCTATAAAATAGAGGATTGTTCAGGTTAAAGTACTATAATTCATAGAAAAATTGTGAAGACTGCACAATTGCATGGTATTTAGTGCCGCATCGGTTTCGGCTTTTATGTTAAAATGTTAATAGGTATATTTTTTTTATTTTTATAAAAAAGTCTTATTTTATACAGACTTTCAAGAGTTTATTTTTGCTTATGAGGGGCTTATATGAATAATATAAAAGTTAAAAATAAATTGTTATTAACGGGACTTATAACTGCCGGAAGCATGCTTGTCATGATTGTTTTAATGCTTCTGTCCATATATGTATTTGTATCAGCTTCTGTAAATAAGCTTGAAATCGCATTAAAGGAAGATTATGACAGAAAGATCAAAGAACAGGTTGAGGCTGCTTCTTCAATGGTGGATGGAATCATGATGGCAGCTGAGAACGGAGAATTAACAGAAGAAGAGGCAATTGACAGCGCCGCAAAGGCTTTAAGATCCATTCGGTATGGTGAAGATGGATATTTTTGGGCTGATAAAGAGGATGGTACTAATGTTGTTCTTTTAGGAAGTGAAACAGAGGGAACAATGAGACTGCATGCAACGGATGCAGACGGATTTGAATTTGTTGCAGCGATCATAGAAGCAGGAAAAGCCGGCGGAGGCTATGTTGATTATAAATTTGCAAAAAAAGGTGAATCAGAACCACTGCCTAAGAGAGCCTACAGTATTTATAATGAAAAGACCGGATGGGTTATAGGAACCGGAAACTATGTAAATGATGTGGATGAGGCCATTAAAAATCTGATCAGGTCTATGACTAAAAGGGTTATGGCTATCGTGCTTACAACTCTGGTCATATCGATAATCATATGCGTAATTGCATTTACGGTTTCAAGAAAGATATCAAAATCTATAACAAAGGCACTGGGTGTCTGTTATACATATATTGAAAGTATGGCCGGTGGTGATTTCACTACCGTTATATCCGATGACATGCTGAACAGAAAAGATGATTTCGGAGATCTTGCAAATGAACTGGAATTTTTAAAAGATTCAGTCGGAAAGCTGATCGGCAGCGTAAAGGGAATGGCTGAGGTTTTAGATGAGAATATGTATTCTGTAGAATCAGCTATAACAAAGGTTAATTCCCATATAGATGATGTATCTGCCAATTCAGAGGAACTTTCGGCAGGGCTTACAGAGACTGCTGCATCTATGGATCAGATCTCTTCTTTTGCAGTTGAAGTTGATAAAGGAACAGAAGCTCTTTATCTCAAAGTAAAGGAATCGGCTGAGAAGGTTCGGGGGATCCATCAGAAAATGGAAGACTTTCAAAATGAATTGTCATCAAAAACTGATCCATCAAATGAAGGCAAAAGAAACATCAGTGCAAATCTATCAGAAAGTGAATTGAAGGCAGAACTTGAAAACTCCCTGGAAAAGGTAAAAGTTGTTCAGGAGATAAATGCTTTAAGTGATTCAATAATGGGAATAATGAATCAGACAAATCTGTTGGCCTTAAATGCAGCTATAGAGGCCGCAAGAGCAGGAGAAGCCGGGAGAGGCTTCTCAGTAGTTGCGGATGAGATCAGAACTCTATCAGAGGATTCGGCAGAGGCTGTGGGCAGGATCAGACAGATCACATCTGAGGTTGTAGCTTCGGTAGAGGGACTTGCCCAGGTTTCGCGTAAACTTGTTGATTTAAGAAATGGAAATTTGAATCTGACAGAAAAGCTTCCGGAAGATTTTCAGACAGAGAGCTCAAATTATGCGGACTATGTAGATGAGACATTTAATACGATCGTTGAAATTGCAGGAAATCTTCAGGTTGATATTGATTCACTTATTGCGTCAATAGGGCAGATAAGTGATGTAAGCGGACAGGGAGCGCTTGGAGTTGAAGGAATAGCTAAAAGTATTGTCGATATCCGGCTGGAAACAGCAGATCTTGAAGAAGCATCGCAAAAGGCTCAGGATAAGGCAGCAGCACTGGATTATGAAATATCTAAATTTGCGGTAAGGGAATAAATATATATCGAGAGGATATTTATGCTGCAGGAAAAAGGTAAGGAGAAAAAAGGCAAGAAATATTTTTCCATAAAAAGTCACCTGATGATAGGGTTTGCACTTTTTATGTTTATTACTGCTGCAATCGTTATCGTAACCGTATATATGCATTTAGATAATATTATTCAGAAGAATGTTAGTCGAAATCTGACACTCCTTTCAAATAATCAGGGAATGGAACTTGATCAGATCATGTTCCATATAGAATCACAGGTGTCGGAAATGTCTGCCTTTATCGAAAATTATGGAGAAAATTCTTCGGATTTGAAAGATCCTGCAATGCGCAGACAAATGTTCCGTGAAATTGAAAGTGTATTGACCTCTTCAACAGGAAATAATGAATTTGCATTTGCAAATTATGTATTCTTTAATCCTGAATATACCGGTGGAAAACAGGATGGCTTTCTTTATATGCGGGATTTTTCAGACAGGATGATAAAAACACCGCTCACTGATATCAGTAAGTATGATAAAGATGATATCGAGCATGTTGGCTGGTTTTATATTCCAAAGGAAAACGGTTATCCGACCTGGATTGAACCTTATCATAATAAAAATCTCGGCATTTTTATGGTTTCATATGTTATTCCTGTATATAGGGATAATGAATTTATATGTATAGTAGGTATGGATATCAACTTCCATAAGATAGTTGAGCATGTCGATAATATGATCACATCAGATGGAACACGTTCGTATATATGTTCAACTGATAATAACACTTTCTATATTCCAAGCCCAAATAGCGCGATCCGGGAAGTGAGCTCAAACCGTTTTTCTTTTGGCAGAAACAAAGAGCTTCTGAATAATAAGAGTTCGATGGGAGAACTTATTTCCTTTAAGGATAACGGTACAGATAAACTGATGGCGTTTGTCAGCCTTAAGAATAACATGAAGCTGATAGTTTACAATGATCTGCAGACGCTTTATGCCGATAAGATCAAAGTTACAAATTTTATTATCTTTCTAATGCTTCTTGCTGGCAGCGTTTTTGTGATTTATACTTTTTATAATTCGAAATCTATAGTGAGTCCGTTAAAAAAGCTTACACGTGCTGCGCTTGATATAGGGGAAGGGAGGACTAAGATAGATTTTCCTGATTCAAATATTACAGAGATCAGAATCCTTACGGACGCTTTCATTCAGACAAATGATCAGCTTAAGGAATTTCGGAGAAAAATGAGCACCATGGCTTTTCAGGATGAATTAACCAAGGTGAAAAACAAGGCTTCTTATGTCGTTGATATTGAAACGATCCAGTCTAAAATTGAAAAGCAGGAAAAACTGGAATTTGCAGTCGTCATGTGTGATCTGAATTTCCTAAAGCCGATAAATGATACTTATGGGCATGAGGCCGGAGATATTGCACTGAAAAAGTGCGCTTCCATCATATGCGGAGTTTTTCAACATAGTCCTGTTTACAGGATCGGAGGAGATGAGTTCGCAGTGATCTTAACGGATAAATCTTATGAGGAGCGTAAGCATCTGGAGCAAAAACTTGATGTTGAGACATACAGAAACAAAAAGACAGCTGAAAAACCGTATGAAGCTATATCGATAGCTCATGGAATGGCTGTATATAACCCTAATACAGACAATTCTTACAGGGATGTATTTGAACGTGCCGACCAGGCAATGTATAAAAATAAAGCAAAATGGCATAATGAGAAGGGCGTTACTCCGAGGTAACGCTCTTTTTTATCTTCGCTTTTATGATTCAGAAAAAACTATTGAAATACTGAACGTATTTAGGTACAATAAATCAGAAAAGATAACGAGGCACACTTTGGATTTCAAAGTGTGCCTTAATTCGGAAGGAAAGGCAGATAGCGGAATGAAAAATGTTATGAGTCCTCTGGACTATACGGCAAACGAGCTAGACGCACTTATGGATACGGCATCAGATATTATGGCGAATCCGGAAAAATATGCGCATGCGTGTGATGGAAAGATACTTGCAACTCTATTTTATGAACCATCAACGAGAACAAGACTTTCTTTTGAGACTGCAATGTTGAGGCTCGGAGGAAAGACAATGGGATTTCATTCGGCGGATTCTTCTTCGGCGACAAAGGGAGAAACAGTTGCCGATACAATTCGTGTTATTTCAAGTTTTGCAGATATTGCAGCTATGAGACATCCTAAAGAAGGTGCACCGATGGTTGCAGCAGAAAAATCAGGAATTCCTATCATTAACGCAGGTGATGGTGGTCATCAGCACCCCACACAGACATTTACAGATCTAATGACGATTCGTTCCTTAAAAGGTCATCTCAATAATCTGACATACGGAATGTGCGGAGATTTAAAATTCGGCCGTACAGTTCATTCTTTAATTAACGCACTTGTAAGATATGAAAACATAAAATTTATTTTTATCTCACCTAAGGAGCTTACTCTGCCCAGTTATATAAGAGACGATGTCCTCAAGGCTAAAAATATTGAGTTCAGAGAAGTGACAAGGCTTGAAGATGTGATCGGAGAGCTTGACATCCTTTACATGACACGAGTACAGAGAGAAAGATTCTTCAATGAAGAAGATTATGTAAGACTCAAAGATTTCTATATCCTCGATAAAAAGAAGATGTCTCTTGCGAGCAAGGATATGCTTGTGCTTCACCCGCTGCCGAGAGTAAATGAAATAGCAACGGAAGTGGATGATGATCCGAGAGCTGTTTATTTCAAACAGGTAAAATACGGCATGTATATCCGAATGGCACTGATACTTGATCTTTTGAATATCAGGGTCTGAAGTTCAGGAGGGAATGAACAATGGAGAAAAAAGAATATAAACTTAATGTAGGAAAGATACAGGAAGGTTTTGTTATTGATCATATCCATCAGGGACGAGGAATGGATCTTTATCATTATCTTGGTCTTGATAAGAGCGATTACTGTGTAGCACTGATCAAAAATGCTTCTTCAAAAAAGATGGGACGCAAGGATATCATAAAGGTAGAATGTCCTATAGATGAGTTTGATACAAATATAATCGCCTTCCTCGACCACACCGCAACAGTCGATGTGATTAAGGATGGCGAGATCATAGATAAGCCGAAGCTTGATTTCCCTAAGGAGATAAGAAATGTAATTAAATGCAAGAATCCAAGATGTATCACTTCCGTAGAACATCAGTTGGACAGCATTTTTTATCTTTCGGATGCCAGTAATGGAACCTATAGATGCCATTACTGTGAGGCTGAATGGACAGATAATTGCGGAGAATGATCATGGATTAAAGGGCTCCGGATTTACCGGCCCCCCTACAGCCTGGTGATAGGTGATCGTTCTGTCGGTGAAAAGCGAAAAGTAAACGTATTTCGAGCTTACGTTTATGTTAGTGAAATTTCCGTTTAGGACGATCTCCTGATCACTACCGTCGAGATTCAT
>JAIKZC010000012.1 GCA_024682575.1 Lachnospiraceae bacterium
TGTCCGTCATGAACACCTCCAAGATCCAGAACAAGTACGCCATCAATATATACGAGCATATCGTCATCTCCGATAAACTCATATGTCATCGCCTGCATAACTCCATTTGAGCTTATTTCTCCATTGGCAGGCTGGAAGAAACGGCCATATCCATAAAAGCCAAAATAATAATCATTACTTTCATTAAAGCCATACAAATCCTCATTATATCTTGAATCTGATTCTTTAAGCTTTACACCAAAATCGCTGTATAAATTATGGTTCCTCACATCGGATAATTTTAAGGTATTATAAGGCATGAAATTTCCTCTCTCATAGAAAAACCTTTTTTCCTTCGAGGGTGTTCCAAGCTTAGAGAATACGTTAAAACTGCTGTCATCATCATCATATTTTAAACTGGCAAAATATTCGGCGCTGTTAAAATAGAAATTTCCATAATTGTCATGCTTATCTTTAATAAAAAGATTATCGACTTTAGTACCATATGTATAATCTTTAAGGCTTATGGATGGTTTACTCTTAACCACAGGAAATTTCAGATAATCGGGAGTACCGTCCGTTCCTTGAGTTAACACGCTATATACACCTTTTTCTATACTTCCCTTTCCATAAGTACCGGAACCATAGTCTCCGGATTCACTTCCATGCAGATTAAACTGCATTTTCGGCGAATCAAGCATATACATATTAAAGCCCAGCTCGCTGCTGTCAACAGTCTCAACTTCATAGTTACTGATATCTGTATCAGAATTATTTGCTAAAAGGAGCATTGTGGAAAAGCTGTCAGGTTCTACCTCCGTAGAAATACCTACTATGCTTTCATCAAGCTCGCCTTCATTTTCTTTTTCTACTTCAATATTACTTTTGTCTTCAGCAGAATTATCAGCAAGAATTTCCGGAACAGTGTCATTTATCAGGTGAACTAACTTCAAGCTATCTGCATCTATACCCTGAAGCATGTCCTCTGTTATATCGGTCTTGAGCGTTTCAATGGACAGGCTCTTGACAGCCCCCTCTTCCGGCTCAAAATCATTTCCTTCTGTATTAATGAGACTTACATCCAGTGGAAAGATCCTATCATATTTTATGTCATTAGCAGACAATGTTTCTATGATTTTTTCATATTCTTCCGAATTGTCCTTAATCTCAGAAACACTTACAGAATCATAACCTGTCAGCTTGTCAGGATAATAATTAAGACAAACACGATAATTCTCAGTTTCTACCGTATCTGAAGATAAGCTTCCGACCAGTTCGTTTTCGGAATATGTATTCTCCGAATCAGTCGAAGCACTATTTAACGGAGCATTGACTACTATAACATCCCCCTCCTCTGCGGACACAGCAAAAGCACCTGCAGAGAAAACTAAGGAAGCACTTAATAGAATTGTAAGCTCTTTCCTTAATCTTATTTTCATTCTTTATACTCTCCCCTGTTAATTACTTTGAAAACAAAAAAAGCTGCCGAATATCAGCACAAAAGATGTGCTTTTATACGGCAGGGCTCATAAAAAATCGGGCGTTCCCTTCAAAAATTATAATTTTTCTATCAAAAATTGTATAATAAAAAAAGCATTCAGTCAATACAATCAGCGTATTGTATTATGTATTCTTGAACAATTTTATGCAATTAATCTTTTTGTCAGATATCTCGGCTCAACATCCTTGTAAAAGCAGTTTCCTACATTTTCACATTATTAATTTCTACTATTATAATATAATCTTGACGCGTTATCCTTTAGTGTGCTACCATATCAAAGTACTATAAATCAATCGACTTTATAATGAAGGGGATAATTATGAAAAAGAAATCTATTCCGGCATTTGTTCTCTCCGCTTTAACAGTTCTCTGTCTTACAGCGTGTGGTACAGCAGCATCAACATCTACACAGACTTCTGAGGCTGCACAGGCCTCTTCAGCAGAATCTTCCGCTGCATCCGTTGAAAGTTCAACTGCCGCAGACAGTTCCAAGGCAACTTTTACTGTTGGTTTTGACCAGGATTTTCCTCCAATGGGATTCGTTGGAGAAGACGGTAATTTTACAGGTTTCGATCTTGATCTTGCCGCAGAAACTGCATCACGCATGGGACTTGAGATTGTATATCAGCCTATTGCATGGGATTCCAAAGATGCAGAGCTTGATGCCGGAACGATCGACTGTATATGGAATGGTTTTACGATGAATGGTCGTGAAGACAATTATGAATGGTCAGATCCTTATCTTGATAATGCACAGGTTTTTGTTGTAGCTGAGGATTCCGGTATTAATTCCACTGCAGATCTTGCAGGAAAAATAGTTGAAGTCCAGGCTGATTCATCTGCAGAGGCAGCACTCGATGACGAGGCAAATGCTGAACTTAAGGCCTCTCTCGGATCTATCCAGACAACTCCTGACTATAATACCGCTTTGATGGATCTTGATATGGGTGCTGTAGACGCTATCGCTATGGATAATACAGTAGCAGACTACAAGATCAGCACAGGAAATCTTGCATTAAAAACGCTCGATGAACCTTTTGCTTCTGAAAAATATGCCGTTGGATTCAAGAAAGGCAACACAGAACTTCGTGATAAGGTAAATGAAGCGCTTAAGGAAATGGCTGCTGACGGAACAATGGCTGAAATCTCTGAAAAGTGGTTTGGCAAAGATATTACAACACTTAAATAATTTAACTTCCAATAAATATTATTCAGGAATATAATTTATGAATTTTACAACAATTTTAAGCTCGCTCACGTCCGGAATGGGCGTGAGCATCTATATTTTTATAATAACTCTGGTTTTTTCTCTTCCTTTGGGACTGCTGGTTGCATTTGCCCGAATGAGTAAAAATCCCGTTCTTTCTGTATTTAGCAAGGTCTATATTTCAATAATGCGTGGAACACCGCTCATGCTCCAGCTCATGGTAGTTTATTTTGGTCCGTATTATATTTTCGGCATCAAAGTTTCCAATGGCTATCGTCTCTGGGCTGCACTCATAGGCTTTATAATCAACTATGCAGCATATTTTGCAGAAATATACAGAAGCGGAATACAGTCAATGCCGGTAGGACAATATGAAGCAGCCCAGCTTTTAGGCTACTCCAAATTTCAGACTTTCCGCGTTATCATTCTGCCGCAGGTCATAAAACGCATATTACCTTCAATTGCAAATGAGGTAATAACTCTGGTAAAAGATACTTCACTTGCTTTTACAATCAGCGTAGCTGAAATGTTTTCAACAGCTAAGGCACTTGCCAGTTCCACAACTTCAATGATGCCTTTTGTAGCTGCCGCTCTCTTCTACTATATTTTCAACTTCCTGGTTGCTGCATTAATGGATTACACAGAAAAAAAGATGGATTATTATAAATAAAGGATAGAATTATGGCTCTACTGGAAATGAAAAATATCAGAAAAAAATACCCTGACGGAAAACATTCAATTCTCAAGGATGTTTCCCTCACTGTAGATAAGGGAGAAATTCTCTCGATCATAGGTCGTTCCGGATCGGGAAAATCTACTTTATTAAGATGTGCGACAAATCTTATCCCTATTAGCAGCGGAAGTATTTCATATGATTCCATAATGATGGCTGAAACTATCAATGGACATGTCAGGTATGCTGATAAAGAAAAACTCAAAAAAATATCTTCAACATTCGGCCTTGTATTTCAAAATTTCAACCTTTTTCCCCATATGTCTGTAATCCAGAATATTATGGATGCTCCAATAAGGGTTCAAAAAAGACCTAAAGATGAGGTTAGAGAAGAAGCCTTAAAACTCTTATCTAAAATGGGACTCGAAAGTCTCGCTGATTATTATCCTCATAAACTTTCAGGCGGACAGGCTCAAAGAGTTGCTATAGCCAGAGCGTTAGCCTTAAATCCGCAGATACTTTTCTTTGATGAACCAACCTCAGCACTTGATCCCGAGCTGACAGGCGAAGTTCTTAAGGTTATCAAATCACTTGCCGACCTGCATATAGCAATGGTAATTGTTACACACGAAATGGCTTTTGCTCACGATATAAGCGACAGGGTAATCTTTATAGAGGATGGTATCATTGCTCAGGAAGGAACACCTGATGAAATATTCTCATCAGATAATGAACGTACAAAGTCATTCCTTGGCCGATATAATCAGATAATATAAAACAAAAACAGGCAATTTCGCAAGAAATTACCTGTTTTCTTATTTATCAGATTTAATAACCTTTTACAGAAAATCCTGATTCATGCTCTTCAAGAGGTATTTTTTGCTCTTCAATATTTGTTATCCTTATAAATCTTCCCTTCTGTAATTCATAAAGCATACGATCAAGTGAGCTTTCCTCACCCTGGATTTCCATTTCCACTGACCCGTCATACATATTTGCAACCCAGCCTGTTAATCCAAGACTCTCTGCAGCATATTTTGCTGTCCATCTGAAACCTACGCCCTGTACTCTTCCCTCGAAAATATAGTGTTTTCTGATTCTGTTTATATCACCCATTAATTTCTCCTTGGAATATAATAAAAGGCATTTTTCAGCCATTTGATCTCCGAGTCAGTTATCGCAATAACGTCAAAACGATACGAAAGCTCTTCGCTCAGCTCATTTTCCATTCGATAATAGTCAGAAGTTCTACTGATCTGTCTCTGCTTTTTATAATTTACAGCCTCTTCTCCGCTGCCGTTTTTATCAGTTTTTCTGTACTTAACTTCTCCAAAACAGATAGTATCCTCGTCTAAATAAATAATATCTATTTCTCCGCTTCTTACAGAAAAATTCTTTTCCAAAATTGAACAGCCCTGCCGTTCAAGAAACTCTGCAGCCTTAAGCTCACCGTTTCTTCCTGATACCTTTGTGTTCCTTTGTTCCAATATTTGCCTTCGCTCCATCCATTTTTGCCTTCAGGCGATCCATTCTGTCTACAAAGACAAGAACCTCTGCAACTACCTCATATAGTTCCGGAGGTATCATATCGCCGATATCCAGATTTGAAAGAGTCTCTGCCAGTTTATCATCCCTGTGAACCGGTACATCTGACTCTTTAGCTTTTTCAATTATTTTTTCTGCAACAGCTCCCTTTCCGGATGCCACCACTGTAGGCGCCGCATCCTTTGGATCATAAGCTATTGCAACAGCCGTTTTGACTTTTGCCCTGTTTTTTTCTCCGGGCTTATTCTGCTGAGCCATATTTTCCTCACTCATCCGAGCTTCTATGCTCTCACATCAAATGCAGTCTTCTGTATAAGTTTCTCATTACTTCCTCTGTTGAACATTATCTCCGGAACATCCTTAGCCTCTTTATTAAGCGAAACATCCGTATGCATTACATATCCCCGCTTTGAAAGGGCATTATCCAGCTCAGATAAATGTTCTTCTATAAAATCCAGCATTTCTTCTTTCTGTAAAAGAAAATGTGTCGTTACATGATCGTAATTCTTCATCGTAATATGAACATCCATAGTTCCGAGATTTTCCATATCAAGATGCAGTAAAGCTGAAAAATTCCCATCTTTTTTCGCCAGATTTTTTTTATTTGTATAGACATACAGGTCACCGTGTGAAGCAGCATTATTCATCTTTAATGGCAGCTGAATATAGGTCATTGCCATATTCATACCGTTCATAAAGTCTATATTGTCCTTAAGATTCTGCATTCCCTGGGCAAGCGTCGTTTCACCTCTGCCTGTAACTTTGAGTAGCTCTATCGCCTCCTCTGCCTGCGCAGAAATTTTTTGATAATAGGCTTTAACCTTCTCTTTGTCCGCTACTGCCTCCGGTTCCAAAAGGAACTGTTTCACTATCTCATTATGGAGTAAAAGCTGATACGGTTCCGATCCTATCATTTCCTTCAATGCATTAAATGAATTTTCATTTCTGAAATTTGAGGCATTCTCTCCCTCCATTGAGGCATGTATCAATTTAAGAAGCTGTTCCGATGATATTTCACCCGAAGAAACTTTTTCTGTTATCTCCGGCGGATAACCTGCTTTATTCATAAGTTCAGCCATATTTTTTAAGCCATCAGTTCCCAATAACTGCGTCAGGTTATTGGTCACATGTCCCGGAAGACTAAGATTTGCATCAGGCTTGATCACAGGATTTTTATCAACTGAAGCTTCAGTGTTTAACTGACCTTCAATATTCTTTCCATCAGACTGTGCTTCTGCTCCTGCCTCCGCTCCCTTTGAGTCACCGCTTGCAGCAATTTCACTTTCAAGAGGTTGTTCTCCATTTTTCTCTGCCGATACATTTGTCGGGTCAGAATTTAACTGGCTATCAGTCTGAATGATTTCGTTATTATTCCCTTGAATATTTGCTGTCTGATCTTTTGATTCTGATTCTATCAGCGCCAGCAGCTTCGTGCTGTCGCCATTCATAGCTTCATTCACAGCCTGCATCATTTTAGCTGTAGGCTGTTCACTGAAAATATCCAAAATAGCTTTATTCATGGAAACAGACTCACTGCCCAATTGTGCAAATCCCTTTGCAAGATTATCTACGCCGTCAGCTATCTTATACTGTCCTTCTTTGTAAGCTTCAAATTGCTGGACATTTTCTTCTGTCAATGGAATGCCAAGCTGTGTCATCTGCACAATAGATGCAGGATTGGCTGAAGGATATGCTGATGCTGCTGAAGCCATCCCGGTAAGCGCATTTGAATCTATCGGAAGTCCCCTTTCCATCATGGCATTAACCATATCAACATTTCCTACAGTAACAGGCAGATCTGCAGCCATTAAGGCCTTTGCAGCCGCTGAATTTGTATCTAAATTTTCATATAGTGGGGTAAGTGTAAGGGTTGAAGAGCTAGATCCCTTCACCTGAAAAGACATAATCTGCCCTTGGTGCATAGTAAGATTTGAAGAAAGTCTTGCATTAAGTGTTTTATTATTGGCCAGAAGTATGGCTACAGAGCCATCCTCATTCATTCCGCTTATCTGTCCTGTAAAAATATCTCCGGACTTAAGCAGTGACAGGCTGCCCGAGCTCACAAGAGCTGTAGGCGACGATGAATTCTGACTTATAACCTGTCTTTCACTGCTGATCTGATTTCCATTCTGATTTCCTGCCTGATAAATACCGCTATTAGTATTAACTGTAATATTCATCTTTTCTCCAATATATTTTTAATGAAAGTCATTCTGTGTATCGGAGTGATTCCCTTTTCTCTTATTGCAGCTATATGTTCCGCAGTTCCGTAGCCTTTATTTCTTTCAAAGCCATATCCCGGATATTCTTTTGCATATTCAGCCATAAGTGCATCTCTGGCGACTTTAGCCACTATACTTGCAGCAGCTATTGAAGCGCTCTTTGCATCTCCTTTTATTATAGGAATCTGCTTTATATCCACAGAAGGAATTGTTACCGCATCGTTTAATAATATATCGGGCTTTATTTCAAGTTTCTTTATAGCTTCTCTCATTGCCTCATAAGTAGCCTGAAGAATATTAATTTCATCTATCCTCTTATTGTCTGCCGTACCGATTGCCCATGCAACGGCTTTCTCTTTGATTTCAGCCGACAATATTTCTCTCTTTTTTTCTGATAATTTTTTCGAATCATTTATGTATAATATATCACAGTCTTTCGGCAATATTACCGCTGCTGCATAAACAGGTCCCGCCAATGGTCCTCTGCCTACTTCGTCAATACCGCAGATTGCTAGATTCTCACCGCATTCTCTTTCATAGGAAAACATGAGATGCATTCTTTCTTTTTCTGCCTCAAGTTTTAATCTTCTCTTTTCTTCACGTTCTTCTTTTTTGGTCATATTTTTTCTTTACCTTAATGTTCCAAAAGAATTCAATGGCCAGATTCTCAAAACAACCTTACCCATTATTTCCTTTTTCTTTATGCTTCCGACATCCGTCGACCTTGAATCCATACTCTCATTTCGGTTATCACCTAAAACGAAGTATTCATCAGTTCCGAGAATGATCGGATTTGAAGCGATCCCGCCATCATTTATGCTTTCTTTTCCAAAATGTTCTATCAGCGGAATATCATCAATATAGACCATACCATCCTTGATCTGTACAGTCTCACCCGGCATACCAACTATTCTCTTAATATAAAAAATATTATTTGATTTATCATGTGGAAAAACCACTATATCAAATCTCTTATATTTCCCGCTGAATGTCTGTAATTTACTTACAATTAGATTATCTCCATTATTCAATGTATTAAGCATTGAATCGCCATCAACTATTGCTCTCTGAAAAACAAAGGTCTTTACAAGCCCCGTTAAAATAAGAACAATGAGTATATACAGGCTGAACCTGAAAACTTTTTTCAAAACCCCTCCTAAATATCAGCTCTCCCCTGATAATGATCATCCTTATAATATCTATTTGATTATTACGGTTCCTCCAAAGATATATGTCCGATCTTTCCACTTCTAAAATCATCTATAAGGAATTTTAAGGCCTTCTCCGTATCCGGAACACCACCGCTTCTTAAAGCATTTCTCTGAAGAGCTATTGTCTCTAGTGCCGTCAGATAACTCATATCAGCCTTAACACCATATTTTTCTTCGATCAGATCCGGATGCTTTTCCTGCATTAATTTAATAAATCGCTCACTCATTTGATCCAGATTGATTATCTCATCATTCATAGAGCCTATCATCGCCATGCAGAAGCCTGCATAATCATCATCGATCTTTGGCCAGAGAATACCCGGAGTATCAAGTAATTCAAGGGTCTTAGACATCCTTATCCACTGCTTGCCCTTTGTTACTCCAGGCTTATTTCCTGTTTTTGCAACTGCTCTTTTAGCATATGAGTTTATAAATGTTGACTTTCCAACATTAGGTATTCCCACAACCATCGCCCTCATGGGTCTGTTGATTATACCCTTTTTCTTATTTCTCTCTATTTTTTCCTTACATGCTTTTTCAACTGAGGCATTGATGGATTTCATCCCATCCCCACGCTGTGCATTAAGAAGAACTGCTGTGATCTCTCTCTGCTTAAAGTATTCAAGCCATCTATCATTTACTCTTTTATCTGAAAGATCTGACTTATTCAAAAGAACAAGTCTTGCCTTTCCTGCGCCTAATTTATCTATATCAGGATTTCTTGTTGCCAGAGGACATCTGGCATCAAGCAGTTCGATCAAAAGATCAACCAGCTTTACATCCTCTTCCATGGCACGTCTGGCCTTTGTCATGTGTCCGGGGTACCAATTATAACTGTTATTTGCCATATTATTTAACCTTACCTACTCCTTCGTTTCCATATGCCAGGTGAAGCCACGCCTGACCCACAAGATGTTCTCTCATGACAAGGCCTAAATTTGGACTTCTTGAGTCCTCTGAATTATTGACATTATCACCCATTACAAAAAATTCATCAGATTTAAGCGTGATTTCATCAGAAGCGATCCCAGGATCTGCTATTTTATCTGTAAAAATATCTTCCTGAGCTTCTCCATTCAGATATAAAACACCATCCGCTATACATACTTTATCTCCCGGAACGGCAATGACTCTTTTTATCGAATAATGAGCATTTTCATTTCCATTTGGCTTAAAAACAACCACATCTCCTCTTGAAGGTGCCTTAAAGCTGTATATGATCCTGTTCATATAAATAACCTGTCCGTTATGCAGACCTGTTTCCATTGAACTTCCCATAACGGTCGTCTTTATACCTACAGTATAAACAACAAAAAATGCCAGAAGAAATCCAAGTAAAACAACAAATATCCAGGACATTATTTCAGCCACATGTTCGTTTGAAATTTTTTTCTTTCTCTGGTAAAAAGAAAGTCCGCCTCTGCGTCCTCTACGCATATTCTCTCCTCTTAAACTGAGTTAAACCTTATTTTATCTTATATCAAAAACTTATTCTTTGCAAATCCGTCTCAAAATGTAAAAAGACGGGGATGCAATGCATTCCCCGTCTCCGGCTTTTTTCTTAGTCAACGATTTCCTTAAGCTTAGCCTTTTTACCTGTAAGCTTTCTAAGATAGAACAGCTTAGCTCTTCTAGCCTTACCAGAACGAACTACATCAACCTTCTCTACGTTAGGTGAGTGTACAGGAAATGTCTTCTCAACGCCTACACCGTTAGAAGTCTTTCTAACTGTGAATGTAGATCTGTTGCTGCCACCCTGGATCTTGATGATTGTTCCTTCGAAGATCTGAATTCTGGACTTCTCACCTTCCTTGATTCTGTTGTGTACACGTACTGTGTCACCGACTTTGATCTGAGGTGCTTCAGCCTTTAACTGAGCTGCTTCGATTTCTTTGATAATTGCTTCGTTGTTCATTTAGAACCTCCATATAAACTGTACGTCAGTATTGTTTTGTTTTAACCAAGACTCTGCAATACTTTCGTTATTTGACGTTCTTAAATGCCATTAGTGATCTATCTCTTTTATAGACCGGCACCAGAGGACCATCTCCTAAAGACTCGCCTATTCGAGTCTCACAATGTTTTAGTATAACACACCATTCATTTAAGCGCAAGCTAAAATATTCCACGATTTTTAAGCCATTCAGCATATAGATCAGGACGTCTTTCAGCCGTTCGTTTCATTGATTCTCTGACTCTATACAACTCTATTTTTTTATGATCTCCTGAAAGAAGTATCTCCGGCACAGTTTTACCATGCCATTCTTTAGGGCGTGTATATTGCGGATATTCAAGCAGCCCATTATTAAAGGATTCTGTTTCCGCTGATTCTTTATTGTTTAATACACCCGGAACAAGCCTTGATACAGCATCCATCATTACCAGTGAAGGAAGCTCTCCTCCTGTAAGGACATAATCACCTATCGAGAGATTATCGGTAACTATTTCCTCAAGAACTCTTTCATCAATTCCTTCATAATGTCCGCAAAGAAATATCAGATCGTCAGCCTCTGCAAGATCCGCAGCAATCTTCTCATCAAAAACTCTGCCCTGAGGTGTTGTAAAAACAACCCTTGGCTTTTTTTCCTTATTGCTGAGCTTTTCCATAGCTGCAAGGTAAGCATTATAAACAGGTTCACACTGCATAAGCATTCCTGCTCCGCCGCCATATGTATAATCATCTACAGAACCATAACTGTTACAGGAAAACTGCTTAAGATCAACAGTATCGATACTGATAACACCGTTTTTTACTGCACGACCGATTATACTGGTATTCATAGCAGATTCTATCATTTCAGGAAATAAACTAATGACTTGAAAATGCATTATTCCAATCCTTCCAGCAAATGAACTTTCATATTTCCATCCTCGATATTGACTTCAAGAATGCATTGTTTAATAGCAGGGATCAGGATTTCTTTTCCCTCTTCACTGCGGACAATATATACATCATTTGCACCGGTATGCATTATTTCTTTTAATTCACCGAGATTACGGCCATCATCATTTATAACATCGAGACCTATAAGATCGATCTCAAAATACTGTCCTTCCTGAAGATCTGCCGCCTCTTCTCTAAGCACACGAATTTCAGCATTCCTGTACTTCATTACGTCATTTATATCATCGATTCCCTTAAATTTGACTATTGCCATGTTTTTAAAGAATCTGATTTTTTCAATTTCTTCTTCAAATTCAGCGCGATTTGTCCTGATAATTACTTTTGTAAAATCCAAAAAGCGGTCAGGGTCATCCAAATACGGATAGACCTTGACCTCTCCTCTCAGACCGTGAGTTGAAGTAATTTTCCCAGCGGTAACGCGCTCATCACTGTATGATTTCGACATTAACCTTTTTACTTTCTTTTGATGAGGCCGCCTTTACAACGGAACGGATAGCTTTAGCTATTCTTCCCTGTTTTCCGATGACCTTGCCCATATCCGAGGGCGCTACGCGAAGTTCCACATTGATTGTACGGTCATCTTCAGTCTCTGTTACAGTTACCTCTTCAGGACTGTCAACAAGAGCCTTTGCAATGACTTCCACAAGTTCTTTCATTGGTACCTCCCTTTCCGCCGTATGATATCATACCTGTTTCAACAGGTCATGAGCCTATTACAGCAGTTTACGAATATAAGATTTTATTATTTCTGGATGATACCTGCGTTCTTAAAAAGTCTGGTAACAGTATCTGTAGGCTGAGCACCATTCTGAAGCCATTTCTTAGCAAGCTCCTCGTTGATCTTTACAAGAGCAGGCTCCTGAAGCGGATCATATGTACCGAGGTTCTCGATAGCATCAGGTGTCTTGCATGAAGCCTTAGAATCTGTAACAACTATTCTGTAAAAAGGTGCCTTTTTCTTACCGATTCTCTTAAGTCTAATCTTTACCATTTCAATTCTCCTTGATCTTAAATCAATATTACTTAATGTTTATATATTTCAACTGCTCTCAGCAGAATGAAACCATGTTTAACTCTAAACGCATCAGCGCATTCCGCGCATCATATTCTTAAGTGCGTTCATTCCTCCAAAACCACCGCGGCCTTTCATCATTCCGGGCATCTTCTTCATCATTTTCTGCATCTCATTAAATTCTTTAACAAGACGATTTACATACATGATGTCTACTCCTGCGCCCTTTGCAATTCTATGTTTGCGGTGAGGATTCAAAATTGAAGGATTTGCTCTCTCAGCTTTTGTCATTGAATGAATTATTGCCTCATTTCTTCTGAGGACTTTTTCATCAACCATGCTGCTGATATCTTTTCCCCCGGTAAGTCCAGGAAGCATTGAAAGTATTGAGCTTAATCCGCCCATCTTTCGCATCTGATCCATACTGGTAAGGTAATCATCAAAATCAAATTTACCTTTTTTGAACTTTTCCTTCATATCTCCGGCAGCTTCAACATCAACTGTTTCTGCAGCCTTTTCTATCAATGAAAGGATATCTCCCATTCCAAGGATTCTTGAAGCCATTCTGTCCGGATAAAACTGCTCCAGATCGGTGAGCTTCTCACCCATACCAACATATATGATAGGCTTTCCTGTAACAGCACGGATTGAAAGTGCTGCACCGCCTCTTGCATCTGAATCCATCTTTGAAAGAACAACACCGTCAAGACCGATTTTTTCATCAAATCCCTTGGCAACATCCACTGCCGCCTGACCGGTACTTCCGTCTACAACCAGAAGTGTGTTCATTATTTCTATGTTTTCTCTAATGCGAACAAGCTCATCCATGAGCTCTTCATCAATCTGCTGACGACCGGCCGTATCAAAGATCACGACTGTGTGGCCGTTTTTCTCGGCATAAGCAAGTGCTTCTTTTGCGATTTCTACCGGATTCTTACTGTCTTCTTTCTTAAAGACCTCAGCTCCAACTTTTTCGCCGTTTATTTCCAACTGTTTAATAGCAGCAGGTCTGTAGACGTCGCAGGCAACCAGCAAACTCTTTTTTCCGCGTTTCTTCAAAAGTGCTGCAAGTTTTGCTGTAGTCGTTGTCTTACCTGCACCGTTAAGTCCACACATCATGATCGTTGTAATAGACTTTCCGGGAGCAAAGTTGAGCTCAGTCATCTCAGAACCCATAAGAGAGATCATCTCTTCATTAACGATCTTAATAACCGTCTGGGCAGGGTTAAGATTATCAAGAACTTCAGCTCCGACTGCTTTTTCCTGTATCGCAGAAATAAACTGTTTAACGACTTTGAAGTTAACATCGGCCTCCAAAAGCGCCATTTTAACTTCTTTCAGGGATTTTTTAACGTCGTCCTCTGTAAGTCTTCCCTTTGAACGAAGATTCTTAAATACATTCTGTAGTTTTTCGGTAAGGCTTTCAAATGCCATCTATAAATCACCCAATATCTTTCCCGCGAGCTCACCGATCTTCCCGGCTTCCGGATCTTCTATCTTTCCGGCGATAATACTTATCTCACCCACAGCAGATTTTATACTTTCAAACTTAGCCACCAGATGAAGCCTCTCTTCATATCCGTCAAGAGCCTTTCTGCAGCGGCTGATCATTGTTGATACTGCCTGTCTGCTGATACCGTACTCGGCTGAAATCTCTGCCAGTGAAAGATCTTCCATCGTGTATGCTTCATATATCTGTCTTTGGTGCTCGTTCAGCAGCTCTCCGTAAAAATCAAAAAGCATTGCTGTCCTTGCAAGATCTTCCATATCTCGTACCGTCCTCTGCAGCTTCATCATGCAACTAGTGTATAATATCACACAAAAGAGAAGGTGTCAACATCAAATGTTAACACCTTCAAAAGCGCCTTAAAATAGTAATTACAATGCCGGACGTACAAGTCTCGGACGAAGTCCCTTCTTATCAAGTGACTCAATTATCTGATTTTTATGCTCTGTACCAAATGCCTCGAGAGTTATGCGAAGTTCAACTGCCTCTGTTCTGTTTGTTGTAACGAACTGGTTATGCTCAAGCTTTATAACATTTCCGTTTTCTTCGGCAATTATGCCGGCAACTCTCGCAAGTTCACCCGGCTTATCCGGAAGAAGGACTGAAACTGTAAATATTCTGTCTCTCTGGATAAGTCCATTCTGAACTACAGAAGACATTGTTATTACGTCCATATTTCCGCCGGAAAGAATAGAAACAACCTTCTTACCCTTACATTTAAGCTGCTTGAGAGCGGCAACAGTCAAAAGTCCCGAATTTTCAACTACCATCTTATGATTCTCAACCATATCCAGGAATGCTGTAACAAGATCAGAATCCGGAACTGTTATTACCTCATCAAGATTTTTCTGAAGATAAGGGAATATCTTGCTTCCGGGTGTCTTAACAGCAGTTCCGTCAGCAATTGTAGAAGCAGATTTAAGTGTAGTGACCTTGCCCTTTTTCATGGATTCGGTAAGGCATGCTGCTCCCTCAGGCTCAACACCGATAACCTTTGTATCCGGATGAAGAAGCTTTGTAAGAGTAGAAACGCCGGTAGCAAGCCCGCCTCCTCCGATCGGTACAAGGATATAATCAACCGTAGGAAGTTCCTTAAATATCTCCATAGCGATCGATCCCTGACCTGTGGCTACTCCAAGGTCGTCGAAAGGATGAACGAATGTAAGTCCTTCCTCTTCTGCCATTTTTAAGGCTTTTGCTGCAGCATCATCATAAACATCGCCATGAAGTACTACCTCTGCACCAAGTGCCTTTGTCCTGTTAACTTTAATGAGCGGTGTGGTTGTAGGCATTACGATCACAGCTCTGCATCCATAAGCTTTTGCTGCATAAGCAACACCCTGGGCATGATTTCCTGCCGATGCAGTAATAACACCCTTTGATCTTTCTTCATCTGAGAGTTTACTGATCCTGTAATATGCACCTCTTATCTTATAGGCACCCGTTCTCTGAAGATTTTCAGGTTTCAGATAAACATTGTTTCCACAGCTGTTTGAAAAGTAATCACTTGCAATTAACTTTGTCTCAAATGTGACTTCCTGCACCTTATCAGATGCCTCTTCAAATGCCTCAAGAGTTAAAAAATTGTCGCTCATTTTCCGTCTCCTCGTCTTTGTTACTGTTCGTTATCAAAAAGTCCTTCTACAAATTTATCCGGATCAAATTTTTCAAGATCCGAAATTTTCTCGCCAAGTCCGATATATTTAACCGGAATTCCAAGTTCATTCTGGATTGAAACTGCAATTCCTCCCTTGGCGCTTCCGTCAAGTTTTGTAAGTACAAGACCTGTAACGTTAGTCACTTCCAGAAACTCCTTTGCCTGACTCATAGCATTCTGTCCTGTAGTGCCGTCCACTACAACCAGAGTTTCCTTGATTGCCTCACTATATCCGCCTTCAATGATGGTATTTATCTTTTTAAGCTCATTCATAAGGTTCTTTTTATTATGAAGACGACCTGCCGTATCGCAGATCAATATATCAGTATTTCGAGCTTTTGCAGCCTGTATAGAATCAAAAATAACAGAACCCGGATCGCCGCCTTCTTTTCCGTTTATGATATCTACTCCGGCACGTTCAGCCCACACATCGAGCTGCTCTATAGCCGCTGCCCTGAATGTATCTGCAGCAGATAAAAGAACCTTTTTGCCCTCATTTTTATAATTTGCTGCAAGTTTTCCGACAGTGGTGGTTTTACCAACACCATTTACTCCGACAACAAGTACTACAGATTTATTATTTTCAAAGTCATACATATCATCTGTGCGAACAGACTTAAGCATCTCCTTCATGATCTCTTTCAAAAGTTCTCTGCATTCTGAAGGCTCACTTATCCTTTTCTCCCTGACCTTTTTTCTTAAATCTTCAAGGATGGCTTCTGTAGTATTAATTCCGAGGTCTCCCATTATGAGGGTTTCTTCGAGTTCCTCATAAAAATCCTCATCTATTTCTTTATATCCCGTAAAAAAATCCGCAAGTTTAGAGAAAAATCCCATATATTTACCTCAATATTATTAATCTTATGACTCGACCTTATCAGAATAATACGACTCATCGGAAAGGTCAACATTAACCTGTGTTGAAACTCCCTTTTCCTGCATCGTTATACCGTAAAGTCTGTCGGCTTTAACCATGGTACCTCTTCTATGTGTAATAACTATGAACTGCGTATGTTCAGTAAGCTTTGAGAGGTATGATGCAAAACGGTCTACATTTGCCTCATCAAGTGCTGCCTCTATCTCATCAAGCAAACAGAAAGGTGAAGGCTTAAGATTCTGTATCGCAAACAAAAGAGCTATTGCGGAAAGTGCCTTCTCTCCACCGGAAAGCTGCATCATATTCTGAAGCTTCTTTCCCGGCGGCTGTGCAGTGATCTTTATATCTGTGGACAGAAGATCCTCGCTGTTTACAAGCTCCAGCGTACCTTTTCCGCCTCCAAAAAGTTCCTTGAAAACTATATCATATTGAGTAGCAATCTCTCCAAACTTCTCCGAAAACTGCTTCTTCATGTTTTCATCAAGTTCTTCTATTACTTTTTGTAAATCCTCAGCAGCCTTGACCAGGTCATTTCTCTGCTCATCCATGAAATTGAAACGTTCCATGAGATTTTTATAGTCCTCTATAGCATTTACATTAACTGCACCAAGGTCTCTTATATCATTTTTCAATGAAGATATCTTTTTCTTCATTGACGCAAGCTCTCCGCTCTCTTCTGTTCTTAGCTTTTCAGCATCTGACGGAGTCATCTCATACTCTTCCCACATATACGATGTGAGATTCTCGATAGAGCCTTCGTACTTCTCCTTTGCAGAAGAAAGTCTGTAAATCTCTTTTTCGATCGATGTCTTTCTTTCTGCCAGCCCTTCTCTGGATGTAAAGATCTCGTTCTGTTCTTTCGAAAGTTCTTCCTTTCTTGAGACCAGTGCATTCAGTTCTTTATGATCATCATCTGTTTCGTCTTCATCCTGAGCTATGCTCTTTTCAAGTTTTTCTATTTCCTTAAGTTTATTTTCTGTCTCTATCTGATTTTCATTGATATTTCTCAGATTTACTGCAAGTTCGCTCTCACATCTGCTTATCGAGCTTTCAATTCTTTCAAGCTCTGCTGCCGCATATTTCTGTGCCTCAAGGAGAGATGCATTTGCTCTGTCAGCCTCTCCTATCTTGTCTCTGAGACTGTGAGCTTCAGCTGACTTAATTTCGTTTTCTCCTGAAAGCCTTTCAACCTCTGATTTGAGCTCTTCCTCTGTCTTTTCCGACTCTTCGAGCTCGGAAGCAACCTTTTCCTTAGCAGCCTTAATTTCTTCTATCTGGCGTTTTAACTCGCCCTTCTCTCTTTCGATGCCGCTTTCGCCTTCACGACGTTCTTTGGTACGCTCTTCAAGATTTTTAAGCGCAAGTGCACAGGTATTTCGTTCAATCCCTGCTTCACGTATATCTTTTTCTTCTTTCTGCATAAGATCTGAAAGTTCTCTTTGCTCATTTCTAAGCTCTTCAACTTCGCTTAAGACCTTATCCAGCTCAGTCATTATCTCACGACCTTCTTTTGTGAGATTTTCTATCTCCCTCTGTCGTCCGAGAAGACCTGCGCTGTTTGCCCTGTAGGCACCACCAGAGATAGATCCGCCCGGATTCAGAACTTCTCCTCCAAGCGTAACTATTCTTAGCCTGTAGCGGTATTTTCTTGCTATCAAAGTTGCATTATCTATATTATCAACAACAAGAATTCCACCCAGAAGGTTTGAAGCAACATTCTCGTATTTTTTCTCAACAGAAATAAGCGTGTTTCCTGCTCCTACAACGCCTTTCTCCTTTAATGCTTCCGGAACGGGTATCGACCTCGGCTGTATCGATGTCAGTGGAAGGAATGTTGCACGTCCTGCATGCTCGGATTTCAAATAGTTAATGATCCTTTTTGCAGTATCTTCATCTGTCGTGACAATATTCTGCATGGCTCCGCCAAGGGCTGTCTCTATTGCAACTTCATATTTCTGCTCAACCGTAAAAAGATCCGCTACAACACCACATATTCCTTTTTCCCTTGAGCGCTGCTCCATTGCCTTTTTAACGGCATTCCCATATCCGTCATAGCGCTCAGCCATATTCTTAACAGACTCAAGTCTTGATTTCTTCTCATGGTACTTTATTTCAAGTCCATGATGTCGACTGTCAAGTTCAGAAAGCTTTGCTGTTATCGCATTGCGTTTTGAATCGTTTTCAACTTTTGACTGCTCAAGTCCACGAAGTTTTTCCTCAGCCTCGTCAAACTTCGCCTTCGCTTCGCCCAGTTCCCTGTTCAGAGTCTCCTCATCGGTCTTGGCCTGTAAAAATCTTGCTTCTATCTCGCTCTGTCTGATACCGGCCTGTTCAAGCATCGTATCATAACGACCTATATTTGACTTTATAGTGGATCTGGCATTAAGCGTTTCAATGATCCGGCTTTTTCCGTCTTCAGTCTTCTTTTCGAGTTCAGAAATCTCTTCTTCAAGCTCTTTCAGTTTTTCTCTGTCTTCATCGAGAATAGCGATCCTGCCCTGCACCTTTTCATCAGCTTCACGCTTCTTCTCGCGAATTCCTTCGACCTCTTTTTCAAAGCCTTCCTTGTCTTTCTTCAGCGCATCAATACGATTATTAAAATGTTCATCCGAAACCTTGATCGTATTTATCTGCTCTTTAAGAACGTTTATCTGCCCCTGGATCTGGCCTTTATAAAGGGTTTTACCTGCTATTTCCTCCCTCTTGGCCTCGATTTTCTTGTCAATTTCTTCAGCCTCTGCGACCTTTTTTTCATAGTTCACACGGCTTTCTTCATACTGCTGTACTGCCTCTTTAAGATCTCCATCGGCGATTTCCTGCTTTTCTACCGTCTCTTTAATCTGGGTTTTAAATTTATCCGTTTCCAAAAGGAAAACATTTATATCAAGACCTTTAAGTTCCTCTTTTTTAGACAGATAGATCTTTGCCGTTTCTGACTGCTCTTCCAATGGCTTGATCTGCGTTTCAAGCTCTGAAATAATATCATTTACTCTGACGAGATTTCCCTCTTCCTCAGACAGTTTCTTCTGCGCGATATTCTTTCTTCTCTTAAATTTAACGATTCCGGCAGCTTCATCAAAAAGTTCTCTTCTTTCCTCAGCTTTTCCCGAAAGAATCTTATCAATCTGGCCCTGTCCGATTATAGAATAACCTTCCTGACCAATACCTGTATCATAAAAAAGCTCCTCAACGTCACGAAGCCTGCAGGTATTTCCATTTATAAGATATTCACTTTCTCCGGAGCGGTAAACACGTCTTGCAACTGTAACCTCATCGAATTCGATGGAAAGAGCGTGATCTGAATTATCCAGGCAAATAGCTACACTGGCATATCCCATAGGTTTTCTTGTTTCAGTGCCTGAGAAAATAACATCCTGCATTGAGGAACCTCTGAGTTCCTTCGCGCTCTGTTCTCCCAATACCCATCTTACAGCGTCTGCTACATTGCTTTTACCGGATCCGTTAGGTCCAACAATACCTGTTATTCCGCCCTTAAAATTAAACTCAAGCTTATTTGCAAACGATTTGAACCCCTGGATTTCTATACTCTTTAAATACATCTGACCTTCCCTTTACGAAAGCTTGACAAGAGCCTCATACGCAGCTCTCTGTTCAGCTGTTTTTTTCGAACTACCCGTTCCTTCGGAAATATCTTTCCCGTCTATGACTGCTGCAACCGTAAACTTTCTCATATGTTCAGGACCGGTTTCAGCTATGAGCCTGTACTCAAGCACTCCTCCCTCTTTCTGAACCCTGTTCTGCAGACAGGATTTAGAATCATGGAAAAGGCGTTTCTTCTCCATATCAGTGATGACAAATCTGTTTATAAAAGCTGCTGCACAAGCAAATCCTTCATCACCGGCATCGAGATAAATTGCTCCTATAATAGCCTCAAAAATATCTGAAACAATTGAATCATGGTATCGTGACCCCTGCGCATCTTCTCCCTTGCCCAAAAGAATATAATCCGAAAGAGATAATTCCTGAGCGCAAAACGCCAAAGTCGGCTCACATACAAGAGCAGCCCTTAACTGGGTCATTTCTCCTTCCTGCATATCCGGACGATTCTTATAGAGAAAATCGCTGACTGTAAGCTCAAGTACGGCATCTCCTAAAAATTCAAGTCTCTGATAATCAGGGTATTTATTGATCATTAATTCATTAATGTATGAACTGTGAGAAACCGCTGATTTTAATAGTTTCTCGTCTTTGAAATGATAACCAATGCTTTCCTCAAGCCTGGTCAATGGATATTTATTATTCATTTATATTCACCGTTAAAATTCAAACAATTATAAAGATATGAAAAAGAGCTCCTTACTAATAAGGAGCTCATATCTTTCAGCAGCTAATAATCTAAGACTGTGATTTAATCTCAAGCCTTCTCTGAAGCAGACTTGATCTGTGCTACAGCATCAGCAACAGTTACGATCTTCTCAGCAGCGTCTGTATCGATAACGATATCAAACTCCTGCTCGATTCCCATGATGATCTGGAAAACGTCGAGTGAATCAGCACCAAGATCATCTGTGAATGTTGTCTCCATAGAGATCTCGTTCTTGTCTACATTTAATACCTCTGCGATGATGTCTTTTAACTTTTCAAATTCCATTTTTTGTGTTCCTTTCTTAACCTTGTAAAAATTCTTTTTTATTTTATATATAGCCTTTTCAGGCATCCTTTAAGCAGATCAGATTCTGTATCTTTTCATTTATCTTTTCTTCTTTAAATGAGATACACTGCACAATCGAATTTGTTATTTCCTTGTGCTTTGAACTGCCGTGGGTTTTAACAACTAGACCGTTAAGTCCCAAAAGAGGCGCACCGCCATACTCACTTACGTCAAACATTTTCAGAACGCCTTTAAGTGCCGGTTTTATCAAAAGCCCTCCGATTTTAGCTCTGAGCGAAGACATTATACCTGCCTTTATCTGCTGCATCATTATGATTCCAACGCCTTCCATCATTTTTAATGCTATGTTTCCGGCAAAGGCTTCACATACAACAACATCAGCAACGCCCTGGTTCATATCCCTGGCTTCTATGCTTCCAATAAAGTTTATATCAGGACAGTTCTTCAATAAAGGATACGTCTCTTTGACAAGCATATTTCCTTTTTCTTCTTCTGCACCGATATTCAATATTGCAACCTTAGGATTCTTTATACCACGAATATTCTCTACATATACAGAACCCATTTTAGCAAACTGGACGAGATGATCAGATCTGGCATCTACATTTGCTCCACAGTCAAGCAGCAACGATGCTCCCTTTGTTGTTGGGAAAAAAGTTGCCAAAGGAGTTCTTTCAACTCCTTTTATACGACCTACAAGCACCTGACCTCCAACAAGTATCGCCCCGGAACTTCCTGCCGATACAAAGGCATCACACTCGCCATCGTGAACAAGCTTCATGCCTACAACTATTGAAGAATCTTTTTTCTTTCTAATGGCCATTACCGGAGGTTCTCCGGTCTCTATGACCTCAGACGCTATAATCTGTTTTATTCTGTCCTCAGGATAGGAATATTTCGCCAGCTCTGTCTTCAATGCATCCTCAGTCCCTATCAGATATACAACTATGTTATCCTTAAGGTTTACTGCATCGACTGCGCCCTTGACTGTCTCTACCGGTGCATTATCTCCACCCATAGCATCAAGTGCAACTTTTACAATTTCTGACATGAATAACTCTCCATTTAGTTTATCTGCTGTTTATCTTTTACCAACAGCAATATTACTATACAAGAGTGTTTCATAAAAATCAAGGCTAAAATTCAAATTTTAACTCACAATGGACAAACTATAAGACAATGTCCGTTTTAAGCAAAAAACAAAGCCCTAAAATCCTCCTGCATTAAAAAAACGCACCATTCAACAAATGAACGGTGCGTTATGACAATCATTCTACTGCCTGTTAAGCCTGTGCAATGATTTCCTTTTTGTTGTAAGAACCACAGCTCTTGCATACTCTATGAGGGAGCATAAGCTCGCCGCACTTAGGGCACTTTACAAGAGTAAGAGAAGCCATCTTCCAATTAGCTCTTCTCTGATCTCTGTGTCCCTTAGAAGATTTATTCTTCGGACAAATTGACATCTATCTACACCTCCTAACACGCTTTATAATCAAAATTATGCATATAATCAAAATGAACCATGCTTTATAGATTATACACATGCAGTTTTAGTTTGTCAACAAATTTATTTATGACAATGCTGCAGTGATAATTGACATTGAATAAACTTCAAGTGCATTACATCCACGTGAAAGGTCATTGATCTGAGCATTAAGTCCAAGAAGAATAGGACCATATGCCTCAAAATTACCCATACGCTGAGCAATCTTATAACCGATATTTCCTGCATTGATATCAGGGAAAATGAATGTATTTGCATGTCCTGCAACTGATGAACCAGGGCACTTTGTACGAGCTACCCTTGGTGACACTGCCGCATCAAACTGAAGCTCACCTTCTATCGGAAGCTCAGGATATCTTTCCTTAGCCTTCTTTGTAGCATTCTGCATCTTTGTAACTGCATCACCCTTACCTGATCCAAGTGTTGAATAGCTTAAGAAAGCAACCTTAGGATCAACGCCGAATACTCTTGCACATTCTACCGTCTCGCCGCAGATCTCAACAAGCTCATCCTCTGTAGGATAAAGATTGATAGCGCAGTCTGCCATCGCAAGAACCTCATTCTCACCTGTAGCTGAAGGACGAACAAGTATGAAGCATGATGAAACAATAGAGTTACCGGGCTTTGTCTTAATGATCTGAAGTGCAGGACGAACTGTATCAGCAGTTGAGTATGTAGCACCGCCAAGAAGGCAGTCAGCAACGCCCATCTTTACAAGCATTGTACCAAAATAGTTGCCGCCTGCAAGGATCTTTCTTGCCTCTTCCGGCTGCATTCCCTTGCTTTTTCTGATCTCGCAGAAAAGATCTACCATTTCATCAAAACGATCATAATTTTCTGGATCTATAATAACAGCACCACGAATATTATATCCGGCCTCTTCTGCTGACTTTTCTATTTCATCAGGATTTCCGAGGAGAACGGGCTTTAAAAAGTTGCTTGCAAGAAGTCTTGAAGCAGCCTCAAGTATTCTGGGATCAGAACCCTCAGTGAAGACGATCGTCTTAGGATTCTTTTTAAGTTTTTCTATCATAGTACCAAAACCGAACATAAGAAATTCCTCCAAAAAAATTGATTTATTATATCATTAGGCGGCCAGTGAAATCCACTGACCGCCTAATATTATAGTGCAATTTAAGTTTTACAAAATTGATTTAAATCAAACCGAAACGTTAAGAAATTCACATGCCCTCAATCCTTTTCCTCAGGCAGTAAATAGTATCTTGTACAACCACATCTGCTCTTATATACTCTCTGCCATACCTTCCATATATACTCACTTGAAATATATGGTCTTCTTATTTTATCTGTATCTACCAGTGCCGAAACCTCGATATAAAGTTCATGAGCTAAATCCGACTCAAACCTCACGTTCATCTTTCTCTCCTTGCAAAACATAATAGCATTATCCAACATACACCGGTCGGATACATTTACCATAAACAACTTTTTTTAATCAGTCACTTTCATAATATTATCTGAATTCTTTTTATATTTCAAGAGTTCATATTAAGGCATAATTTTTTTTCTGAAAATTTTAGCTAAAAAATCACAAAACGTATTATCTGCAAAAATATTTAACTTAAATTGTATTATTTTAAATAATACGATCAGGTCTATAAAATTTAAGCTTCAGATAACCGATAAAAAATATAGAAAGTCTGTTTTTGACTGAAGTCAAAGCAGATCAAGCCTATCTATTTATCTCTTGATCAGAAACATTTGTAAACAAACAATTCATATTCAAAGGCGGCGCAAGTATGGCATACGATATCAAACGTTTACTTGAACTTTCAGTAAACATCAACAAGTTTATAGATCCTGATGACTTCTTTGAAGCTGTGATCAATGAAGCCATGTATATCACAAACTGCGATGGCGGGACTATATATATTCCCGGCAAAGAAGGGCTTACATTCCAATATGTACGTACAAAATCCAAATATATAACTATGGGTCGTGATTCAGGTGCCACTTCTCTCCCGCCTATACCAATGGATAAGCACTATGCCTGTGCGCAGGTAGCGATCACTCAGGAACCTCTGAATATACGCGATGTATATTACGCAAAAAATTTTGACTTTAATGGTACTTACGTTTTTGACAAGTCAAACAGTTACAGATCACATTCTATGCTTATACTGCCTATGTCTTCATGTTTTGAACTCGTAGGTGTAATACAGCTGATCAATTCGATTGACCCTGAAACCGGTCATTGGACACCCTTCACAAGCGAACACGAGCAGCTCGGTAAATATCTTGCAGGTATTTCTGCTATTAAATTAGAAAATATGAAACTTAAAGGTTTATTAGCTGATAAAAGAAAGTTAGGAAAATAACTCCTATGACCGCAAAAAAATATGTTTTTTTAAGCTATAGTTCAAAAGATGCTGATTTTATGAAGGAAATTGTGGGGCTCCTTCAGTCTATGAATATTGAATACTGGAAAGCACCCGAAAAAATCCCTGCAGGATCCAGCTATGCCAAAGAAATCAACCGTGCAATTGAAAACTGCAGCTTATTTTTGCTGGTCTTATCCCAAAATTCACAGGAATCTATATGGGTTGAAAAAGAAATAGACTGCGCATTAAACAGCAGACGTGTAATTATTCCTTATAATATAGATAATGTTGCCCTGGTTGATGCGTTTAAATTTTATCTTAATAATGTTCAGATGATCTTCCACAATAATTCTGTCCGAAAGTTTAAGGAGTTGGAGGATCTGCTGAAAAAACACATATTAAACACTGCTAAAATTCCATCAAAAAAACCAATGCACTCAAGCCCTACTGGCAGTAACAGTCCGCGTGCACAGGCAAAAAGTCCGCAAAGCCAACAAAGTCCACAAAACCTACAGGTTTTTAATGACGCACACAGAGGGCTAACTAAAAGAAACCTTCTCAAATTTAATCGTGTTCCCACAAGATGTGCCTATTGCGGTGGTAAATTGTTCAATACTCACGATGGAGTTTTTGTCTGTGAAAACTGTAACCGTGAGAACTATGATGATTATCAGAAAATAGAAAATTTTCTCAGAAATAATGGTAAAGCTACGGCTCCTGAAATCTCCA
>JAIKZC010000016.1 GCA_024682575.1 Lachnospiraceae bacterium
TGAAAATCTACGAATATATAAGGAGTATTTAGGAAAAGTATGAAACGATTATTAACAAAAGACAGAATGAAGGCGGCAGCGGCATTGTCTGCTGTGACATTAATGATGACGATGAACCCTGTAAATGGTATGACAGAGACCTTAGACGGAATAAGCAGGTCAGAAAATTCCAGATCGGAAAATTCCTGTGATAAAACTGACTCTGAAAACTCAAAAGAAGAAAGCCAATCGGAAAATTCATCGGATTCAGAGAATAAAAAGGAAGAAAATCAGATCTTTATGACAGTAAGCAGAGATCAGGTCAGGTATACTAAGGGAAAAATCAAAGCCTCTATTGAGATTAATGACCGATTGAATAAAGGAAATTACAAGATTGAATATAAGAAAAACAATATGAAAATTGAGGCTGGAGAACTTAATGAGAGAAGTCTGGGACTTGAGAATGAAGGCAAAGGTAAAAGGTATGAGATAGAATTTCCGGAAAATGGAACTTATACGATAAAGGCTTCGGATAAAGACGGAATCGAGGTATCAGAGACAGTTGAAATAAACAGTATTATTAAAAGACAGGCAGCTAAGGCGACAGACAATTACAGCTATAAACCGGGAAATCTTATAGAAAAGAAAAAAATCTCTGAATTGAAATTTCCCTTGCAGGAGATTCAGGAAAATGCAGGAGTTATTTATATAGATGAGAAAGCAGCAATAACTGATAGATCAGAAAGTGCAGGTGAAGAAAAATTTTTGAGAAAAATGGAAGCTCAGGCAGAAGCAGATGAAGAAAGAGGATTTTTTACGAGTCTTAAGAAAAAAATACTGTCAGGATTCGGAGCGCTGATAGATGATGATGCCGCCCGGTATATTGAAAAAATAATGGGACAGGTTGATGATAATGAAGACGAAGACGCGGTTTATGATATCCTTTCTAAAAAACTCATATCCCCTAAAGCTGCGAAAGGAAGAATGAGGACAGCGGCAGCGGTCGGAGCATCGGTTTTTATGACAGGACTCTGTGCACTTTATTTTATCCAAAGGCGGACTAAATAAGGCTTCTGATTTCACCGATAATAAAAAGAGAAGCTTTAATATAAACGAGGAGGATCTGTCAGATGAGATTTAAGAAAATGGCATTGTTGGTGATGGCAATTGTTTTTGCGCTGATGCTTGCTGCAATAATATTTTTCGCAGTGAGAATGAATATAGAGCACAAGGCATATACGGATACGCTTGCATTGCTGGAAGAAAGTCAGAAAGATTATCGCGGACTCTCCGATGAACTTAAGGACGCAAAAAAGAAAATAGCTGCATTAGAAGGAACCGAGTATGTCGAAGAAGAGGAAGAAAGCCCGGCTGATGGAGCAAATTCTAACTATTCGATAGCTGATATAGTAGCTTTCAACCTTTCTGATCAGCAGACGATAAAACTTCTGGCGGATCCTGATTCAAAAAAAGATCATTATGTTCAGGTCGGAGTGGTTCTTTCTCTTAACTCGACAGATGAAGATTATGAGACTTATTCTGCAACACTGGCAACAAATGAAGGTCTTATAAAGGATATGGTCAATAAGGTGATCGGAGGATATACATATTCTGAAATAAGCGCAATGGAGGTCAAAGATGTGCAGGATGCGATCCTTAAAGAGCTCAAAAAAATGTATGATTCAGAGTTTATAGTAGGAGTATCTTTCAGCAGCTGGTATATCCAGTAAGACTTGACGGAAAGCCGAACCTGTGAGAAGATAAAGGGCATGGGACAGACGGCTGATGATATAAAAAACAGGACATTTAAGAGCAGCTATCTTCTTTATGGAGAGGAGAGTTATCTTAAAGGTCTTTATAAGAAACGTTTCAAATCAGCACTTGCTGCAGACGGAGACAACATGAATTTCACGGTGTTTTCCGGAAGTGCGATCGATACAAAGGAGCTTATCGATTTAGCCGATACAATGCCGTTTATGGTAGAGAAGAGGCTTATAATCGTTGAAGAAAGCGGATTTTTTAAGAAGTCGAATGAGGAACTGGCGGAATATTTAAAAAATGTTCCTGAAGAAACCTGTATCGTTTTCATTGAAAATGAAGTTGATAAGCGCGGAAAGATGTATAAAGCTGTATCGAAATATGGTTGTGCTGAGGAATTGAAGACACCGGAGGAAAGCCAGCTAAGAAAATGGGTGGCTGCTTCGCTTCAGAAAAACGGTAAAAAAATTCGCAGCTCGTCTGTGGATTTTTTTATTGCAAGAGTAGGAAACAGCATGTGTACTCTGGAATCTGAAATGGATAAGCTTGTTGCATATTGCGGGGAGCGAGAAGTCATAGAGGATTCCGATATAGAGGCAATCTGTTCAATACATCTTTCAAATACGGTCTTTGATCTGGTAGACGCAGTATCGGGCGGCCACAGGAAGAGGGCAATGGAACTTTACGGAGAAATGCTATCCGCAAAGGAACCTGCAATGAGAATTCTTTTTCTGATAGTCAGGGAATTTGCTGCACTGCTGGCAACCAAAGAGGTCAGCAGGACGACCAGGGACAGAAAGGCTATCGCAGC
>JAIKZC010000385.1 GCA_024682575.1 Lachnospiraceae bacterium
TGCTTAAGCTGGTCCAATGGAGATTCCACAAATGGGTATTTTTCAGATGAATATGAAGATAGTAAAAATCTGACTCATTTGAGTATTTTTCCGGAAAGTACTATGTATGATGAAGATGGAAATTATGACCTAAGCCTTGCAGATGAAATTAATGATGAGGATAGTTGTATATGCTTTCCTGAAAACTAAAAAATCCTGATCCAGGATATATTCCGGGGTCAGGATTTTTAATATCATTTTATAAATCTTTCAATTTTTAATTTTTCTATATGTACCAAAATACATGGTGAGAAAGCTTGCTGATCCACCGATTACATTTGATATGGGTTCTGCAAGAAATACGCCCAATACACCAAGCCCAAAGAGTTTAGGAAGCAGCAGAGTAAGCGGAACTACTATGATCACCTTTCTAAATAATGAAAAAAAGATAGACTGGCGGGCTTTTCCAAGGGCAACGAAGCTGGATTGTCCGGCGAATTGCAGAGCCATAAAAATAAAACCGCCAAAATAGATCATCATAGGAATCTGTCCTGTGCTGATCATTTTTTTATCTGAAGAGAACATAGTCAAAAAAGCGTGTGGGAAAAGCATTATAAGTGCCCACATGATAAAAGTATACAAAACTCCGACAAGAGACATAAATCGAATTCCTTCTTTTACTCTGCGGTTCAATTTTGCGCCGTAATTATAACTAATGATAGGCTGTGCTCCTGCGGTTATCCCATTTATTGGTAAACTGATCATATCACGTACTGAGTTAATTATAGTCATGATCCCAACATAGAGATCGCCTCCGTGTATTGAAAGCGTTGCATTACAGATCGCCTGAACAAGGCAGTTAGTAGCGCTCATAATAAATCCTGCAAGACCAAGAGGAATAATCTCTTTTAAGAGAGAAAAATCGGGGTTTAATAGGTCGCCGAATCTGAGCTTTATGATAGCCTGCTTACTCATCAGGAATCTAACTACAAATATACAAGAGAAGAATTGAGCAATGACTGATGCTATTGCAGCTCCGGCCACACCCATCTTCAAGATAAAGATAAACAACGGATCTAAAACAATGTTTATAAAGGCACCAAGCATCATATAGGTCATGGCTTTTGAGGCAAACCCCTGAAGATTGATAAAGCCGTTCATACCTGTTCCCAGTGTGACAAAAACAGTTCCGATCAGATATATTGACAGATATCCGGAAGCATACGGGTAGGTCACATCACTGGCCCCAAGCAGATAAAGAAGTGGTTTCTGAAAAAGAAATATTACAGTCGCACAAATTAGCCCATTAAGAAACTGCATGGACATTGTCGTCGATTCTATTTTGTGTGCTCTTTTTTCATCTGCTCGTCCTCTGGCAATCGCACACAGAGGAGCTCCTCCGGTGGCAAAGAGATTGGTGAATGCAGCGATCAGACTTATAATAGGAAATGTTAATCCGACACCTGTGAGTGCAACTCCATCTTCAACACCGGGCATATGACCTAAATAAATTCTGTCTACGATATTATAAATGACCTGGACAAGTTGAGCCAGCGTAAGCGGGATGGCCTGCGCCAAAATCAATTTGCTGATCTTTCCATGAGCAAAGTCGCCTTTTTTTGTCTTTTCCATTTTCAACTCCTAATGTTAAATACAAAAAAATATTATATACTAGTTTTAAGAGTTGCGAAAGTTTTGGAATTATTAAAATCTGCAAAGAAAATTGGAATTTTTGAGGATTTGAGAAAAAATGGTAAACGAGACCTTAAATATTACCTGCCCAAATTGTGGAGCGTCGTTGAGTTTTGATGCATCAATAGGTAAGCTTAAATGTGAATATTGCAACAGTGAAATATCTGCAGAGGAACTGGGGATGTTTTCCATATCTGACAGTAAAGATGTTGTTGATTTAGAAGAAAAGAAAGATAGAAATTGGGATTTTGAGAAGTCATCTTTTAAATCATATGCTTGTTCATCCTGCGGCGCAGAACTGCTTGCAGATGCTGTTACTACTGTTATGCGTTGTCCATTTTGCGGGGATCACGTCATAGCAGCATCACAGATATCCGGGTCTTTAAGACCGGATTATATTATTCCTTTCTCTGTTACAAAGGAGCAGGTAGTCGAAGAATACAAGAAATACTACTCCGGGTTTATTATTCCTGAAAAGTTCAGAAAAAGCGGTGAAATTAAAGAAATACAGGGTGTTTATGTGCCTTTTTGGTTTTATTCCGGAAAGGCGGTGGTAGATGCTGCTTTTTTAGGCAAACGGGATAGTAATAAGAAGGTAAAGAAGATTGTTTTACAGGAAGTAAACGGAAAAATGCAAACCGTGAATAAAAAGGTGTTGGAGGAGAAAGGCAAATATTACGAAGTAAACAGACATAAAGAAAAAAAGTTTTCAAAGCTTCCGGTGGATGCTTCAAAGAGAATGCAGGACGACCTTATGGATTGCATAGAGCCCTATAATTATGAGGAACTTAAAGAATTCTCACCAGCTTATCTTCCTGGGTTTATGGCTGAAAGATTTGATGTTGATAAAAAAGTTGATATGGAAAGAGCCGGGAACAGAATAAAAGGTACGATTTCTGAAGAAATAGAAAAAGAAATTCTTTCAAATGGATATGATAAATGCAAGAAAAGCAAAATAGACCTGAAAGTAGAAGATGAGTCAGTTGAATATGCATTCCTGCCGGTTTGGATGCTTACGGTGAAATGGAAAAAGAAAAACTGGACTTTTGCAATGAATGGGCAAACAGGACAAATGACAGGAAATTTACCGATAAGCCCTATAAGATTGACAATATTTACAATAATATTATATGCAATAATGGCTATCTTGGCGCATATTATTTACTATATATGCAGCTGGGAACCTATTAGTCATGGTGAAAGCATAGCACTTTTCGTTTCTGCTGCAGTTATAACATGGATAGTTATAAAGATAATGTGGGAAATCACAAAGCCGGTAAAAATAGCGGACAATGCTGATCATTACATGGAAAATGATATAGCTGAATAGGGATAAAATTAAAGTATATCTGATGGTCGTATACTTGCAGATTATCACATGGAACCCGCAGTAAATGCGGGTTCCTGCAATAAAGGCACCAAAACATATATATTTTCCTGTATTTATTGAATACGCTCCGTAAAACTGAAGTCATACGAAAAGCCACCCTCCTGAGGTATTACATAGAGTATTTTATTTTCGATATCATAAACAGAGGTATGCACCGTATGCCATGAAGCTGTTCCATTTTTGCGCCCGTTTTTGATATAAGTTTCAACTTCGGATTTATAGTAATCGGCAAATTTTCCTGCTTTACTGTAATCTCCCGAAATCTTTTTTTCTCCGCGGCCGTCCATTGTTAATCCCTCTTGATCAGTAAAATCGGAATACCATATCATGTCTGAATAAGCATCATAGGCTTTTGTAAAATATACCTTTTTCATCAGATCTTTCATTCCGCTGACTGTTTTTCCCTGTTCAAAACATTCTGATAAAATAAGATATCGTTCGTATCCTGCCGGATGGGCAGTAAGACTTTCTTCTGTGCCATCAAACCCTGTAAGATGAAAATTTGTCATAATCGGTTTGTTATCAACAAACTCATTTTTATTATTATCAATTATACTAAGCTGATAATGATTATCCTCATCCGGTATGAGCTCGACTGCAATCGTGTTAAATGTCGCATCCTGTGAGCTTTGTGGTCCGGAAATCATAAAATGACATTCATATTTCGGACCAAGGGAAAAAATATCCATCTCATCCATTATTGAAAGTGCTTCATCGATGCTGCCTGCTTTATCGAGGAGCAGACGGCAAATCATAGTAGGACAGATATCGTCTGAAGTATCCTCTGTTTTCATCACAAATTCACCTTTATCTCCGAAGGTGACGACATTTATATTAACAGTAAGTCCGGCATCGTTAATACCATCAACTGTAGAGTACGGTATCAGTTTAAGCAAATCCGTTTTTTCGATGGACTCAACCTCTTTAGCCGTAATGGATAATAGGGTAGAAATACCGACACTGGCATGTCTTCCCTCCTTTGCCGGTACATGTACTACAAATTCCGGAGCCTCATCATAAGTCCAGTCATAATTACGTCCGCGAATCATTCCGTTCTGTATTGAAGAACATCCGCCAAGCTGAGGTCTGTATTTTTCTAAACGTTCCCGAGCCATCTCGTAATATTCTTCATAGTCATAAAAGGTTGTTTCAAAAAGATAATCCGAAACTTTTGCTATTTCATAAGGTGCTTCTTCGTCCTTAGTTTCTGCTGGTGGAGTCTCCTGAACGGTGTCTGATCCTACTATCTGTTCGGTAGACACAGCTGTTTTTGTTTCATCGGTTCCTAGTGCTCCGCAACCCATAGCTGTCACTGCACAGATTGCTGTTAAACAGAAATAACCTAAAAATTTTTTCATTAGATGAAGCCTCCATTTTTACCCTTTATTTATAGATTTAGAAAAAACTGCCAAGATCGATTTCTGTCCATTTAGATCCGCCTATTATCTGTAACCAAAGAGTTTTAGTCTTGGGAACTACTACCATCTGATATACGGTAAGTTTGTCCTTAGCACCACCTTCTTCTATAGTTTTATCTATGATTTCCATCATTATCTTTGCATCAAGTTTTCCTTTATTACTTTCGCAAAGTTCTATCAGATTATTTCGTCTTGTGATACCTTCCCAGGATTGATTGTCTGATGGAAGAGCAAATAACCACTCATCATTAACAAAATAATTAGTAGAAACCAACAATCCGTCAGGAAGATCTTTACCTCCGTGTTTAACGCCTATAGGACACCATTCAAAAGATTGCCCCTCATTTTCATCGGCTACATTTATAATGTAAGAAGAACTACAATTAACAGTATTGAAGAATATATCCATATCACTAAGCTCATCAATTTCGAACATGCTCTTAAACAGCATAGTAGTACCTGTAACACGCAGATTGGGAGATTTAATATTAGCCGAAGGCTTTCCGTTATTTAATTCCCAAAAAATACCTTTTTCATTGAGCCCGTTTACAGTATAAATTTCACCGACATAGCCAATTGTTGCAGCAGCAAGCGAACCATCGGAGGGATGATATACTGTTACAGCAATATCATCTTTAAGAAGAGCAAATGAATCAGAGTAATCATAATTTCTACCAATTACCAAATCGGATGCGGAATAGTCATCCCAAGCCATGGCAACACTACATTTAGGGAGTCCGCCTATTCTTTCTACCGCATTTATTGTCTGAAGTTCCCTGACTGTAAAGCCTGAAGTTTCTGCTGCACCTTCAAAGAATTCATTTATACTATAAGGAGTTTGGGCAACCTGCTGATCAACAATAAAGTCAGTTTGCTCTGTATTTCCTTCATGTGCTTCAATGATGATGTCTAGAAATTCATCAATGTCTTCAAGCTCTTTTTTCATGAGATAGCCATATTGTCGGCCCATATCCCGCCAGCTGCCTCGTAGATTCACTATTTTAATGTTACCTTTAGTGATTTTTTTTCCGGATCTATAAACTTCACCATCGTCAGAATAACTTATGGTTTTCGTTGTATTGGAAGAAGACTTGACCTCTGACTTGGATACAGAAGCACTTGTGATCTTTGACGGATATATTACTGTCAAACTAATGGAAAATGCTAACAAAATTGGGAATAATTTCTGTTTCATTCGTTCTTCTCCTTTAGATTAAGATTTCCAACCAAGAATTTATAAATTGCATTTTATAACCCATTTTAAGCTTATGTAGTATCTATTTTAATAATAACTTAATTATAGCTGTGGCAGGTAGTGACATAATGGAACCCCTATTGCCAAGCAAAACATAATGTTCATAAAATGTATTATAATGAATGTTCATATTTAAAAGGAGGGACCATCAATGAAGACATGCGAAAAAACATGGAGTTCGCAAATTGTTGAACACAAAGGATTTAGAGATCTGGGCAATTATGTAATTGAACTGCCTGATTTTGACGATCCTGGCGTGTTGGAAGTAGGGCGCGTTGCTGGAAACTACCTTTCTGATCATGGTGAGTCTCCATACTTTGGATGTACTGCGATGATCAAAAAGAACAGCAAGGGTGAGGTAATTGCTGGTCGTAATATGGACCTTGATATCTCGCAGTGCCCCGGCTATGTGTTCAAGACCACAATGGGCAAGTATAAGAACTTCTGCGTATCCTATTCGCCGGGATTATATAAGTCTTATGCTGAGGTTCAGCAAATGGAAGAAATCGACCCCACAATGGCAGCCATGATAATGCTGTCTTCTTGTGATTGCATAAATGAGAAGGGGCTTTACATCGAGGTGAACCTACGTGAGTATACCAAAGAGCTTTGCTGCTATGGTATGCATTCTTCACGTGGTGAGAAAACGCGAGATGACGGCACTTCCTGGAGTGAACTGCGTGCTTGTACTACAACTGTTTGTCAATATGTTTCTCAGAATTGTGCAACTGTTAAGGAGGCTATTGAGTATATTAATAACAGTTTTGACTGGTATACTATATCGCCGGCTCCGGGAATGGGTATGGTTGTTAACAATAACAATATGTGCTGGCTTATTGGAGATGCCACCGGTGAATATGGGGTCATCGAATTTGCACAAGATCAGCTCAACTATCTTCCATATCAATATGGTCAGGCAAATTACTATATAACACCTAAGTGGAATGCTCTTGAGACTACAGGACCCGGTCACGGAAGGCTCGATATGGTCTCAAAGGTAATTGTTCCCGTGGAGACTCTCGAAGAAGCTATGGACGCTATGAAACCCATTATGTGGCGCAATGAGACATTGTGGGTTGGGGAGTCGCATCGTATTACTGACGGTAGTCATCTGCACCGGTACAACCAGATTGCATTCGAAGACGATAATGGCGTTCCGCAATTGGATTATAGAAGTGAGTATGTCTTCCAGTGGCCGGTGATGGACGATGGACGTATGCTCATTTCTGCAGCATTATATGATCAGGCTAAGAAGTCGGACTACGACCCTATGATCAGACAATACTTTGATGAGGCTGTAACCAAAGGACATCTTGTGATTGACGACGGTTCTTTTAGGTTTGAAATAGAAGGTAAGGAGTATAGCATCGATGACCTTGCTACAAAGAAGGCAGAGTATGAAGCATGTACTGACATTGAAAAACGCAAGCCCTTAAAGCCGTTTTACGATGAATACTGGCGCCTCTTACGTAATCTTACTACCGGATGGGCATTCAATGATGATAACTTTGAAGCTATGAAAGCTGCTGCATATGCGAGTCTGCATATTCGCTATGGTGCTGATGGCAATTTTGATCCTTCTGCCATGAGCAAGTATGAAAAGCTTTGTGCCTTCTATGGCAAGAGTTGCGAAAAAGACGAGACGCCGCTTCGTGATGATGCATCTATCTGGACCACAAGTCTTAATGTAGGTGTAAACTGTGCCAGAAAAGAGATAAAGATTCGATTCTGGGAGGATGACAACGTAATCTTCCATGCACAATTCTAGGATTGATATAAGAGGTGCATTATGATCTTGCTGATTATAATGCACCTCCGTAATTAAAAGGATATCGCAGATTTTTCAGCTGCTCTTTAACTGCCTCAGGAGTGATTGGTTTAAGCATAAATCCGCTTGCACCCGTTTTCCACGCATCTAATGAATAGTCACTGTAAGCAGTTACATATATAACATTTGTACGAGGATTAATCTCAAGTAATGTGCTGCAAACATCAAGTCCGCTAAGCTTCCCTAATTCGATATCCAAAAAAGCCAGAGAAACCCGATGAGCCTTAGCATATTCAATAGCTTCAGATGGGCGTGTAAAGCCTATAACAGAAGCGTTTGGAAGTACTTCTTCCAAAACAGGCAGACCTCCCGAAAGAGTAATCTTTGTATCATCCAACAAAATGACATAGGGCACTTCGTCACTTTCTGAAGCAGCATTTAGCAATGTGTTGACGTTTTCGTCAAGACATTGAGACAGACGAGTGATCATTGTTATATCCGGTAATCGGCTGCCATTTTCCCAACGCGCTATTGTAGATCGCGTGACATACATTTTGTCAGCTAATTCGCGCTGGGACAATTTTTTTTCTGTTCTGATTTTTTTTAGGGCTTTAGCAAACTGAATATTCATATTTTTCCTTTGGATTACATTAAAACAGTGACAAACCGGAGCCTCTATTGACCTATTCTTATTGATATTATACGTGCAAAAGAGAATAGAGACAATGGTAAACTTGGAAAGCTTATGACCTTTTGAAGGAGATATAAATCATGATTAAAAATAATACAAAGAAAGATCAGTATTTGTACAAAAAATCATATCTTGATCGAAGACTACAGCACGATGTAATGGATAATGGGATTGCACATATTCCGTGCAGGATAAAAGACATTGACGATATAATAAGCAAGTACAGTGTAAAGGACTGTGAGTCACTTGACTCTGAATTTATGAACTTTATCATGAATTTTATCGAATTTATCCCTGTTGAATATCCGGTAGTAATACAAATTATAGATCCCGGGCTTTCTCAGGAGGAAAAAAGAATAATCTGTGAAACTATTGCTGCTGAAACGGATTATCTACTCGGAAAAACTGAGGAGTTTCTTAATCTTCAAAAGAGAAGATTTACAATTATGATTGCAGGAACTGTAATATCCGGGCTTTTACTTGGAATAGCAAATCAAATATTTGAAAATGTACCATTGGAGTTCTTCTATGTATTATTTTGGTTGTTTGCAGACGCGCTTGTGCGTTATTTGTTTATTGACAAGCTGGATTTTAAGGAGGAAAAAATACGTATGGGCAGGTTGGCCAGTATGGAGGTCGAATTTGTAAAAGAGGAAGAGTAGAAAGGTCAAAATCTGAAGAGGAATTTGAATGGATTGTTTTATTTAAAAAGATTGTAAAAAGTGTTGAAAAATACGAACTTTTATTAGATGAGTATGAATGTAGAAATCATTTGCCAGATAAAGAAGTTGGCGAGAATAAGCATCTTGAAATACAAGTTGAAGTATCATTTAATGAGAATCCGACAGAAGCCGAAAAAATAACAAATAATCAAGTAGTAGGAAACGTTTATAGACAGTTAGGAACATGGCTTGAATCAGAGGATGGGAGATTACCAGTAATATAAAAGGGCACACTCGTTTATGGTGCACCCTTTTGTTAATACAGTGATATATCCATTCTTTAGTATAAATCATTGATATAATCTGTCAGTTCTTTACGGTCATAAAACTTATTGAAATCGCCTATAAAGAAGTCAGGCTGAGCTCCTCTGTCCACATCATAGAATGATCCGTTTTTCATTATGGAGAATCTTCTGAAGCCGGATATCTGATATTGACTACCGCCTGCTGTGCAGAAACAGTGTATTGAGCATGAACCTCCACCAGATTCCTGACCAAGCAATGTAACCTTGTGAGATGCCTTGAAAGCGTTCGGTACAAGATTGCCGCATGAGAAGCTGACCGGAGATTCGAGGCAGAACAGATGAAGTCCCTTTCCTGCAAGTGTGTCCTTTTCATCAAACTTTCCATCAAGATTCGTATCTATTGTATATACCGCATCCGTCATTGCGCCTGAAAGCGTGTTCTCCGTACTCAGATCCGCCTGTCCCAGGAATAAAGCCATAACATACTCGGCAGTACCCGTTTCACCACCACCGTTAATGGAAAGATCCATTACAACGTTTTCAATTGGACTGTCTTCCCTGAGTATCTGCTGATAGGCATACTGCATAAGCCTGATCGTATCTTCCCCACTGCTATCTTTATCCGTGGGTTGTGCCAAATAGTCAATCTCAGGACCTCTATCTGTAAACTGGTCAAATGTTATATATGCGGTATTTTGGATTTCCTCATATGCGGGAACACCATCGGGATAATACTTATCCCTTGCGGAGTTAAGAGCATCTTTATCATTTAACCAAGCAGTAAATGCCAGTCCCTGTCCGACCGGATCGATAATTTCAATAAGTTTTTCCCTGTCTGTCAAAAATGACTTTCCATTGAACTGGCTGTGCATATCTCCAAGATATAGATATATCAGCTTATAAAGAGCCGCTTCGGCCTCGGTTGGATCTGAACTTAAGAATTCACTTTTCAAGCCGGTATCACTCAGAAGCTTATCAAAGCTGTCAATATTATGGATCTCTTTCAATCCATACTGATAATCAAGAGCAAAACATATTTCGTTGTATGAAAACTGAGCCAATTCTTCACTCCACTGTTCGTTTCCGGCGTTATAAATCTTGCTGAGGTCATTATTAAGACCGCTTGTAATGATAACGCTGTCACCGTTATAAAGAGCCCAGTTTTCGTAGTAACTGAAAATCACGTCGCTTACAGTCTGAAGCGGTGCATAGTAACCGTTTTCGTTCCTAACGAGATCTATGCCATATGGTTTCAGATCAAATGTAACAACCTTACCATATCTGTCAGTCGACATACTGCTTTGCTGAAACAGCTTTGCCGTATTTGCGGTAAGCACCACCATGTCCACAAGCAGACTGTTCTCCATCTTGAAAAATGCGTCATAATCATTAAACTCGATCGTATCATTTGTATAGTCAAAATCAAGTTTATATGCGCCTCTGGAAATTACGGCATGATCACCTTCACCCGTAAAATCAAGCTTATAAAACGGTTCGGCAGGATTGTCGCTTTCATATATCTGTTTAAGAATCCCCGGAATATCTTCAACAGATACATATGGAACCACTCCGTCATTTACAAAATAAAGTTTTATTTCCTGCTTGTTATCTATGGATGTGACATAAGCAGGAAAAGTTATCTCTTCGATGCTGTATGATTCGGATGTCGCGATCTGTTTAGAGTCAACATCGGCATTATCTTCCATATTATCACCTGTAGCATCTTCTGAATCGGAATTCTTGACAACATCAACATTTACATTGCCTGTCTGACTCTGACATGCAGCCAGCGGTAATACCATTAAGCATGACATGGCCATCGCTAAAATCTTACTTTTCATGCTTTGCCTCCTTTTATACTTTTTTAATGCTGAATGTTTGACATTCCTCGATATTTCAGTATAATTATAACATGGTCACCCGTGATCAAGTCAAGGAATGGTATACGAGGAATAAAACAATGAATTATCCTGAAAAACGGCGTGAATTTACCATATCGGAGTTGTCGCATGCCTGCGGAATTAGCCGTAAAACGCTTATAAGAATGGAAGAAAGCGGATTTTTGACCCCTTACCGCATTAACCCTGATACTGGCTACAGATATTATGATGCCCATAATGCGTCCGAGGTTGGACAATACCAGCTTTTGCAAACACTGGGACTGTCGCGGGCGCAGATAACAGAGTATTACTATAACAGAGGAGACGTAAAATCGTTCCTTAATGAACAGCGGATACGGCTGATTCAGATGCAGCGTGTTCTTGAAGAACTTGAGATACGAAACAGCAATAACCGGGATCCGATCATTTCATTTTTTAATCTGCCTGAAATGGTCTGTTATTGCGTAAAAACAACACTGTCCTCGCCGGAAGATGCTGAGAGTTTTTTCTATTCAGCTCAGGAAGAGTGTATAGCAAAGGGATTCCGACTACTTGGCGGCGAACCATTATTTGGTCTTCGTTCAGATGATTATCGAAATATGGTCGGGGGAAATTCAGAATTGCCTGAAGTCACGGCATGCATCCCTGTTTCTGAACCAATCGATAGTGATCCTCATATGAGGCTCTTTCCTGCGGCACGATTATTTTCTATACTTGCCTATGGTGATTATTCTATCATCCCCGGGCTGTGGTTTCAATTTTGGAAAGAAATCGAAGCAAGAGGCATTCACTATGTAGGACCCGTGCGTTTTATAGGTATTGTTGCTCCATATGTTGGGAAACATATAAAGCCGGATGAATACTGCTATAGAATTGCCGTGCCAGTAGAGTCAGACCAGGATTGCAGATAAAAAGCCGAAAAAATGAGGTTTTCTGCCTTATAGCGGCACCAGTCATCTAAGTTCATATCGCTGTTTATATTATCCTGTATAAGAATTTTCCAGCGTTCAAGATTATATCGATGCACTTCTGTCATTAAAATTCCTCCAATTCCTTAAG
>JAIKZC010000117.1 GCA_024682575.1 Lachnospiraceae bacterium
ATCAGCCTCTGTGAGCGCATAGGGCTCCTTTGGATCACAGACTACAGGCTCTACTGAAATCTGCTCAAATCCAAGGTCATGAAGATGAAGAACATCAGCAGCAAAATCCGTATTGTAGTGTGTATAGGTTCCTCTTACATAATAATTAAGCTGGTTTCTGCTCTCTGCAGCCTTCTGGAATTTAGGTACGATGAGATCGTAGGATGAAACATTTTTATTTGCTGTAGGACGCATTTTATCGTGAATTTCCTTACGTCCGTCTATTGAAAGTACAAGATTGCCCATCTCTTTATTTGCAAATTCAAGTATTTCATCGTTTAAGAGTACACCATTTGTAGTAAGTGTAAATCTGAACTTTTTATTTCTGATCTTCTCCTGTGAACGACCGTAGGCAACGAGCTGCTTTACCACATCAAAGTTCATTGTGGGCTCTCCGCCGAAGAAATCAACCTCAAGATTTACTCTATGTCCGGAATGATCCATAAGATAATCAAGCGCCTGCTTTCCTACCTCATAGCTCATCATCGCACGTCTTCCGTGATATTCTCCCTCTTCAGCAAAGCAATACTGACAGCGAAGGTTACAGTCATGGGCAATATGAAGGCACATTGCCTTAACTACAGGCTCTTTTACCTTTGTCTCGGTAAACTTCTCTACATAGTCCTCATATATATCCTTTGTATAGAGAGAACCGCTATCTGCGAGCTCTTTGATCTCTTCTGATGCCTCTTTTATATCTGCTTCATTATATTTTCCGGATGTCTTTTCCATCAGTTCTGAAACTGACGCATCGAGATTATCTTCCATAAGGGGAATAAGATCATATACGATTTCATCTACTACGTGAACCGCTCCTGAATTTACATCCAAAACAATATTGTAGCCATTATTTTTATATTCGTGAATCATTAATTCTGCTTTCTCAACTTCCTATTCAACATAAATAAAGGCGCGAAAAATTTATCCTTCGCGCCCCTTTTCTTAAAAACCTGTTATAAATATCTGCACAAGAGAATATTATCTGTTCTTGTTCTCACATGACTGATTTCCAACTGTGCAGCTTGTCTTGCAGGCTGACTGACATGAGGTCTGGCACTCGCCGCATCCGCCTGTCTTCATGCTCTTCTTGTAATCTCTTGTGTTCAATGTCTTAACATGTTTCATATAAAATTCCTCCTTGTGATACGTGATAAGTTAAAATCTCCGCATACTTTTGATTATTATAGCACATCCTTTAATCTCTGAAAAGGAAAAAATATCAGCCTGTCCTTATTCCTCCTCAGTTTTTTCCTTCTTGCCCGAAAGATCGATATATACTCTTCCAACTCGTTTCTTGCTCGCAGAAAGAACTTCGAACTTTATTCCGTCATCAGTTTCAACCTTATCTCCGACCACGGGAAGATGATCAAGATGCTCTATCAGATATCCGCCGATAGAATCATAGTCTTCAGATTCGAATTCCGTTCCCAGAACATCATTCAGATCATCGAGCTTTACACTTCCATCAACATCATACTCATGTTCATTTATCGCATGTATAAGATCCATCTCATCGTCATCAAACTCATCACGGATCTCTCCGACAATCTCCTCTATCAGATCCTCGATGGTTACTATACCTACGGAAGCCCCATATTCATTGAGCACAATTGCCATTGTAACGGAATTTCTTCTCATTTCGATAAGTAATTCAGATATTTTCTTTAGCTCATAAGTATAATAACCATCTCTCATAAGCTCCCTTACCTTGAATTTTTCCTTATCGGCAATAAAAACATCCTTCATGTTGAGAACTCCGACTACATTATCAATGTCCTCAGCATATACCGGAAGTCTGGTAAAACGGTCTCGCGCAAACAGTTCCGCAACCTGCTCATAATCTGCATTTATTTCAACTTCTGTAACATCGATCCTCGGAGTCATAATATCACGAACTCTGCTGTCTCCGAAGTCAAACACATTATTGATCATGGTCCTCTCTCCGGACTCAATAACTCCGTCTTCGTGACTCACATCAACGATGGTTCTCAATTCCTCTTCAGACATGGACTTATCTGCCTTGCTCAGATCCACTCTCATTATAAAGAGCAGCCCCCTGGATATGATATTTATGATCCAGACTATCGGTTTGAATAAAACAGTTAAAAAACTGAAAATACCCGCAACTGCCAGCGCAATTTGCTCAGAATACGCTGTAGCTATATTTTTAGGTGTTATCTCTCCGCCGATAAGTACAACGAGAGTAACAATAGCTGTCATGATCCCGACAGGAAGACTTATTCTCATTGCCATTATCGTAGCCAGCGAAGATGCTGCGATGTTTACTATATTATTTCCAACTAAAACTGCAGAAAGCACCTTTTGCCAGTTCTCAAACAGTTTCATGAGTCTTTTCGCTCTCTTATCGCCATTTTCGGCAAGAGAACGGATCTTTATCCTATTTGCTGTAGTCAGCGCTGTTTCCGACGCTGAAAAAAATCCTGATAAAAATATAAGTATTATTAGTGCGGCCCAACCGGTCACATCATCCACTCTGTAAATTCCTCCATAAACAGTTAATTGCTTATCTTATCTCAAGCTTAATATTTTTGGTTAGATCAGCAGCCGATACAATGCTCAAAGCATCGATTATTCCTGCTGCGAAGGAAGCACTTCCTACAGCCGCATAATTCTGCTCAGACATCTGTCCTGCTGTGCTGTATGCCGATGCTGCAGTAACTATAGCATCAAACGGATTAGTTATATCAGATACGGAAAGAAATGCTGCTATTACTGCGCTCAAAGCCGCACCATTTCCGGAAATCCTTCTCATCATCGGAATATCATTAAGTATTCTTGCCTGGCTTGCCCTGTAAACGATTCTGTCTTCGCTTCCTGTCATTACAACAGCTGTCTGATATCTGTCCGAAAGTATCTGCAGATCATCAAAGTCCGGAGCAGCTCCGTTCTCCAGCTCCATATCGAGTAATGCTGCTATATCTGAAGCATTTCCCCTGATACAGGTTACAGCTACATTGTTTAATACTTCATTTACGATATCTTTTCTAAAATTCGAGAATGCAGCTCCATCCGGATCAAGTACAACCGGAATACCCATCTCATTAGCCCTTCTTCCGGCTACTATCATTGAATCAGCCAATGAATCTGTAAGTGTTCCTACGTTAAGTACAAGGGCATCTGACTTTGCAGTTATATCAGCCGACTCCTGAGGAGCATTTGTTGAAACTCCCATGGCTCCAAGCCCCATCAGTGTGTTTATTACATAATTTACCGTTACTTGATTGGTTATACAATGAACCACCGGCCTTTTAGCCCTAATATCATCAAGTAATCTCTCCTGCATTTAATTTTCCTCCTGATGCAATAAATTTAATTCATGAAAATCAAAATTCATTATAACCTATAATCTTCAATTTATCAAAAAAAGACAGAAACAGCGAAAGCTTTGTCTTTATCACTGTTTCTGTCTTTATTTTTTATCAAATGATTCCATTAAATAAGTCTTCAGATACTGTCGGTAAATCTTTTAAGAGCTTCCTGCCCCTCTTCTGTCTGTTTATAAACTCCTGCATCTTCCAGTACTCTGCTGAAAACAAGACCTATTTCCTTCTTCAGGATTTCATCTATATTCTTTTCGTTAATATCATCATATTTCTTTACAAATTCGTCTACCCAGTCTGCATGCTTTGCAAGGGTTTCATCTGCACGAATATCTTTCTTTGAAAGAATAGCATCCTTAAGCAATGCCATCTCTCCTTTAAGTCTTGACGGAAGTACTGCAAGTCCCATTACCTCTATCAGGCCGATATTCTCTTTCTTGATATGATGCAGTTCACTGTGTGGATGATAAAGTCCGAGCGGACATTCCTCTGTTGTAATATTATTTCTGAGGGTAAGATCAATCTCGTATTTATCATCTCTCATTCTGACTATCGGTGTTATTGTATTATGCGGCTCACCATCTGTCTCTGCAAAAATAAATGCATCTTCATCAGTGTAGCTGCGCCATTTTTTCAATATCTTTTCCGACAGGTTTATAAGCTCTGTGCTATCCTTACCTCTAAGTCTTATAACACTTAACGGCCATTTTATAACGCCTGCTTCTACATCTTCATAACCTTCTATTGTAAAGGTTCTAAGGTAGTCAGCCCTTGCCATGGGGAATTCATAATTTCCACCCTGGAAGTGGTCATGCGAAAGAATTGAACCTCCAACGATCGGAAGATCAGCATTAGAGCCAATCGTGTAATGAGGGAAAAGCTTTACAAAATCAAAAAGCTTCTCAAAAGCAGCCCTGTCAATCTTCATTGGAACATGCTCTTTATTAAAAACTATGCAATGCTCATTATAATATACATACGGTGAATACTGCAGATAAAACTGCTGGTTTGCTATTGTTATAGGGATAAGTCTGTGATTCTCCCTTGCAGGATGGTTAAACCTTCCTGCATATCCCTCATTCTCCATGCAGAGCTGGCATTTAGGATAAGCAGTCTGCGGTGCATTCTTTGCAGCTGCAATTGCTCTCGGATCTTTTTCCGGCTTACTTAAGTTTATGGTGATATCCAGGTCACCATATTCAGTTGAAGTAACCCATTTCATATCCTTTTTGATCCTGTAACGGCGGATATAATCCGTATCCTGACTGAATTTATAAAACCAGTCTGTGGCCTTTTTAGGGCTTTCCTCATAAAGCTCTCTGAATTTCTGCCTGATTTCTGACGGACGTCCTACCAGACAGTTCATGATCTTAGTATCAAAAAGATCTCTTGCAACCGGTCCGTTATCTTCTATAAGCTTATTTTCATATGCATAATCAAGAATTTCCGACAATATTGTTTCAAGGTCATTAGATGTAACAGATTCAACTTCTTCATAACTGTCCAGACCTAGGCGCTCAAGCAAAAGATTTCTTGTATAAACTTCATCATCTTCTGAAATAAGTCCTGTAAGGCGTCCATATCCTAAAAGATTTTTTATGGTCTGATTTATATCAAACGACATAACTCTACTTCCTTTCAAAATGTTTTTCAGGCATCAAGCCTTCTTGCGCCTTCACTTGCATCAGCAATATAAAACTCGCAGTCAAGTCCTGTGCGCTCTTTATATACTTTACTGATAGTTGCCTTGAATTCATCAACT
>JAIKZC010000128.1 GCA_024682575.1 Lachnospiraceae bacterium
ATGGGTGAGGTTTCCGGAAAATATGCTGATTTTACCATTATCACATCGGATAATCCGAGATTTGAAGAGCCTGAAGCGATCATGGATGACATAGAGACAGGTATAAAAAAGACCGATGGAAAATATATAAGGATCAGCGACCGTAAAGAAGCGATCAGATACGCTATAGAAAACGGTCAGGAGGGTGATCTTATCATACTTGCCGGAAAGGGACATGAAGATTACCAGGAAATAAAAGGTGTAAAATATCCGATGGATGAGAGGGTATTGATAGCTGAAGTATTAGAAGAATTAAAAAAATAATATATATAAGCACTTTTTGCTGTATAAGAATATTTCATGCAGTAAAAAGTGCTTTGAACTTTATAGGAGTAAATGTTACTGTTCACAGGCAAACTGCGCACTCCGCTGCGCAGTTATGCCACAATAACTTTGACTGAACACTGGGTTTTGCCCATTGCCGTAGGCAATCTTAAATGGCAAAACCCGTTACTGGAGCACGCTGAAAGCGTGTGAACAGTAACGAGTAAATTTCTTTTGACTGATGCCATAACCATATGTTTGGCATAAAGAGGCTTTTATGATATAATTAACTTTTGCAAAAGATGATTATTTCTTTTAAATAAATCTGGAAGGATGATAAATGCGCAATCTTTATGCAGACGTGATAGTTGAAATTTCACATGAAAAGCTTGACAGAAGCTTCCAGTATGCTGTACCTGAAGCGATAAGAGAGCGTATAAATATTGGTTCACGAGTACTTATTCCTTTCGGAAGAGGTGGAAAGATCATTAAGGGATATGTGGTATCCCTGTCGGATAAGCCAGTCATTGAGGCATCAAGAATAAAAGAGATCATTGAATTGATCTCTAAGGATGAGAACAGCAGTCCCGAGGAAGAACTTGTTTCGCTGGCTGTATGGATGAAACGTCATTATGGCGGCACTTTGATACAGTCATTAAAGGTTGTTTTGCCAGTCAGGAGCGAGATAAAAGAAAAAACCAGACGGATCATCAAATTAAACCTCTCAGCAGAAGAAACAGCACAAGTTATAGCTGAATGTGCAGCAAAACATCAGAAGGCAAGAGTCAGACTTCTGTCAGCCTTAGCAGATTGTAGGGAGATTGACTATTCACTTTTGAGAGACAGACTTAACATCAATCTTAACGTTGTAAGAGGTCTTGCAGACAAGGGCATGATCAGTGTTGATGAAGTGCAGGAATATAGGCGTCCTTCTATTACAGACGAAATTTCAGAGAGAAAATTTAGATTAAGTTCAGAACAAGAGGATATAGTAGATTCATTCGCAGCAGATTTTGACATGGGGATAAGAACACCTGCGTTGATACATGGTGTCACAGGCTCCGGAAAAACGGAAGTTTATATGGAGATCATTGCCCATGTTATAGAACGTGGCGGACAGGCTATAATGCTCATACCTGAAATTGCGTTAACTTTTCAGACAGTTATGCGATTTTCAAGACGTTTTGGAGACAGGGTAACATATCTTCATTCGAGATTATCGCCGGGAGAACGCTATGATCAGATTCTCAGGGCGCAGAGAGGCGATGTGGATATAGTTATAGGTCCAAGATCTGCGCTGTTCACACCATTTCCAAATCTTCAGGTGATAATAATAGATGAAGAGCATGAAACAAGCTACAAGGCTGAAACGGTACCTAAATATCACACTGTTGAAACAGCGGCGGAAAGAGCAAGACTTGCCGGAGCGGCGCTGGTTATGGGTTCTGCGACTCCTTCAGTTGATTCTTATATGCATGCAAAACGCGGAGAATATAAGCTTTATGAGCTGAAGGAAAGGATAAATGACAGCAGGCTTCCGGAGGTTCATATAGTTGATCTGAGGGACGAACTTAGAAAAGGTAATAAATCCGTTTTTTCGGAAAAACTTAAAGATCTGATAGATGACAGACTTAAGAAAAAAGAGCAGATAATGCTTTTTATCAATCGAAGAGGAATGGCAGGCTTTGTAAGCTGCAGAAAATGCGGTTATGTAATTAAATGTCCTCATTGCGATGTTTCCTTAAGCCTTCACAGAAATAAAAAACTCATATGTCATTATTGTGGTTATGAGGAAGATTTTAAGCAAATATGTCCGGAATGCGGTTCT
>JAIKZC010000136.1 GCA_024682575.1 Lachnospiraceae bacterium
TTATTCTGAAAAATAAGCATATTTTGATGTAAATTTGAAACGGTGTCAGAAAAGAAATTATAGATATAGAGTTTTTATCTGAAAAAAAGAAAAGGACATATACTGAATAGCTTTTTCTATCAGAAAAAATTAGAGTAAAATTGGTATTTTTTCTGAAATTACTTCCTGTCGTTTTCTCTGAATTCAAATCTAAAATTGGTCTTGGCTTGTGATGTATAATTTCTGTGTAAAATCACTTTTACAATATTTCCCACGAAATGCTATATTTCACGCAGCTTCGTAGGAAAAAATCGCCTATTTTTCAGCAATTTAAATTTATCTTTTCCACTAAGCTTCTTAAAACAGGCATTTGAGTAGGAAAAAATACGCTTTTAGTACAAAAATTATCATTTTTATCCCACGAAAATGCGCTATGAGAATAGTTGTGTAGGAAGATTATTTTTAATGTAGAGAATTTTTGATTAAACTACTACCTATAAGTGAGACACCCTGTTTACACTTTTGGTAAGCAAAAATATTGGGCGTACCCTCTTTCGAACAACTAGTTCTTGTAATTGTGGTCATACCCTATCTGCAGAACAACGATAGTAAAAATGTGTGGAATTATAGATTCCCATTTCCTTATCTGTTGCTGTGATGTTATCCTCAGATTATGAAAGGATGATAATCATGAAGAGACATCTCTACACAGAAGCAGAACTTACAGAAATACGCAGCAACCCTTTCACATTTAGCGCGTCTCCCGGAAAGGTTGTATTCACACTGGCATTTAAAAAGTTTGTATTACAGAACGTAGACAAACCACGCATGACTATAAAAAAGGTTTTTGCCATGGCAGGCTATCCTGAATACCTGTTTTCTCAAGTTTCTAGAGAACGTATGGTAGCACGATTCCGGAAAGAGGCTGCTTCTCCGCAGGGACTTCAGGAACCAGTAGCGCCTAAAACGCCTTCTACAAGTAAGAAACGTACAACGACTGAGGTTAAAGAGCTGCAGGAGCGGGTCACAATTCTTGAACAGCAACTGGATTTTTTAAAAAAAAGTCAATGGCTCAAGAATCAGAATCATTTGAAGCCGCCGAACAATTCAAACTGATTCGAGAAACAGTGGAATCATCCGGAAACAAGCTCAGCATTAAATCTCTATGCGAACTTGCAGGTGTTCATCGGTCAGCTTATTACAGATGGCTGAATCCATATGTACCAAAGATCCGCGACAAAGAATCGCAAGATCAGATTGATTTTCAGCTTATACTTGAAGCCTATAACTTCCGAGGCTACTCAAAAGGCGTTATGGGAATATATATGAGGCTTCTACATATGGGCATCCGGATGAACCATAAAAAGATCCGTAGGTTAATGCACAAGTACGGCCTCATGTGTCCGATAAGAAAAGCAAACCCCTACAGACGCATGGCCAAAGCAATGAGGACAAATGTGGTCGCTGATAATCATTTACAGCGGAGATTTAAAGCATTTGGGGCGAGAGCAGTATTCCTTACAGATATAACATATATCCCCTTCAATGATGCTTTTTTGTATCTGTCAGTGATTATGGACGCTTTTACCGAACAGGTTATGTCATATGTGCTTAGCGATAGTCTGGAAGTTGATTTTGTATTACTTACAGTTCAAAAGCTATTTGAGAAACACACTGAAACAATAAATGCTACGGCTATGATCCACAGTGATCAAGGATGTCACTACACGAGCACCTCCTTCAGAGAGCTGATATCCAACTACGGCCTAAGACAATCAATGTCAAGAAGAGGAAACTGCTGGGACAATGCTCCCCAGGAAAGCTTCTTTGGCCATATGAAAGCTGAGTTGGGTATCAAACATAAAAAGTGGGCAACCTTCGAGTCGGCACAATTGGATATAGACGACTGGATGGACTACTACAACAATGACCGTTACAAAACGGGCTTGGGCAAGCTTTCGCCCAATGAGTTTTATGAATATATAACAACAGGAAAATATCCAGCAACAATGCTAAGGTAAAAAGCTCACCAAAATG
>JAIKZC010000198.1 GCA_024682575.1 Lachnospiraceae bacterium
GATCTATGAATTAATATATCAGAAACTGATTATTGTTCCGTTGTTTCCGGCTATAGCCTCTTCTACTGCCTCTAATGAGGTTATAAGTACCTTACCGTCTTTCTTTGACTCAAGGAATTCGATAGCAGCTTCAATTTTAGGGAGCATGGTTCCTTCCTCAAATTCTCCTGCTTCAATCATTTTCTTTGCATCAGCAAGATTCATATTACGGATCGGCTCCGCATTTTCCTTGCCAAAATTCTTCATTACGGTCTCAACACCTGTCAGTATTATAAGGACATCTGCATCAAGATCCTTAGCGAGCAGTGATGCTATCGAATCCTTCTCTATGACAGCACTTGCACCTTTAAGATTGCAATTCTGCTCAATTACAGGTATTCCGCCGCCACCTGCTGCAACAACTATCTGACCTGCATCATAGAGTGTTCTTATGGCTTCTATTTCAACTATTTCTATAGGTTTGGGAGCAGCAACAACTCTGAGATAACCTTTTCCGGGATCTTCCTTTGTAAAGTTGCCCTTTCTTTCTTCCATGCTGGCTTCTTCAGCTGTCATGTGCCTTCCGATCACTTTGGTAGGCTCATAAAAAGCCTTATCATAAGGATCAACTGTAACCTGGGTAAGGATTGTCGCAACACTCTTTGATACACCCCTTGAAAGGAGCTCCGCCTTAAGCGAATTCTGTATATCGTAGCCAACATAACCCTGGCTCATTGCTGAACATACACACATTGCAGCCGGTGAATAATCCGGATATGTTCTTCTTAATTCTGTCATAGCCTTATGAATCATAGACACCTGAGGCCTGTTTGAATGAGTTATTGCAAGGTCATATCCATTCTCTACAAGATCTGCGAGTGATTTTGCAGCTTTTTTTACCGCATTAAGCTGCTCATTTGTTGTATATCCCAAAGCTTTGTGTCCAAGTGACACCACTGCCTTGATATTAGCCATTTTGTCCACCTCTCCAAATACTTTTTCTTTATATCTTTCTCTTACTATACCATAGTTTAGCATAGAATTTCATTATTTCTCTAAAAAATCCGCAGCTGCGGCGATCAATGCTCCTATATAGATAAAGAAATCAGAAATATTATAAACAAATTTTCCGATAGGTATGTAATCCACCACGTAATTTTTTCTGATCCTGTCAGCACTGTTACTCAATGCTCCGCCAAGAACAAAACTCCAGCCTATCTTTTTTATCGAACTATTTTTGCCTGACTCTTTTCCAAAGGCAATATATAAGGCGATCATGAAGGTAAACACTGCTGATACCATCATTACTATCTTTGGATATTTTTTTAAACGGCTCCCTGCAAAACCGGTATTTTTTATCAAACCCGGAATTTTTCTGCGCTCCATATTATCCTTTAAGAAAAGGTCTGTACCCGCAAGTGCCGCAGAAATCAGAAAATAACCTGCCTTTTTCACTCATCGACTCCAATCTTTGGTGTTGTCTCTTCTTCCAGCTCCGCTACACCTCTAAGATCAATTATCGGTCCGCCGGTCTTCTCTATGTATTCCTTGGTAATAGTAACCCGGCCTATATTAGGATCTCTTGGAACTTCGAACATTATATCAAGCATAAATTCTTCTATTATAGAACGAAGCGCTCTTGCTCCTGTATCCTTCTCCATTGCAACTTTAGCAATTGATCTCAGCGCATCATCTGTAAATTTAAGCTGCACCTCATCCATTTCAAGCAGTTTTTCATACTGTCTTATGATCGCATTTTTTGGTTCTCTTAAAATTTTAACATACATATCCTCTGTGAGGCCTTCCATCGGACAGAGTATTGGCAATCTGCCTATAAATTCCGGTATCATACCAAATTTCTTAATGTCTTCTACCGTCACCTTCTTAAGGATATTCTTTTCTTTGTCCCAACGATCCTTTAGCTCTGAATTAAAACCTATAGAAGTTTCCTTCGTGAGTCTCTGTCTGATTATCTCATCAAGATCAGGAAAAGCTCCGCCACAGATAAAAAGAATATTCTTTGTATTTACAGTTTCAAGCGGAACCATAGCATTTTTTGAATTAGCTCCAACAGGGACTTCTACCTCGGCACCTTCCAAAAGCTTAAGCATTCCCTGCTGAACGCTTTCACCGCTTACATCTCTGCTGTTAGTATTTTTCTTTTTTGCGATCTTGTCGATCTCATCCACAAAGATTATTCCGCATTGAGCTTTTGCCACATCATTATCTGCTGCTGCAAGAAGCTTTGAAATAACAGATTCTATATCATCTCCTATATAACCAGCCTCCGTAAGTGAAGTAGCATCAGCAATCGCAAGCGGCACTTTTAATAACTTTGCCAATGTCTTTACAAGATAGGTCTTTCCGCAGCCTGTCGGCCCGAGCAGAAGAATATTCGACTTATTGATCTCAACATCATTATCGCCGTTCAGATCTGCCTGAACCCTTTTATAATGATTGTAAACCGCTACTGATACTACTTTCTTCGCATAGTCCTGTCCTATGACATATTCATCCAGCATCTCCTTAAGCTTGTGCGGCTGTGGGATATTTTTAAAGTCAAACTCCTTCTTTATATCATCATTTGAAGTTTTCTTTACGCGCTTTCCTCCCGGCATACCTCCACCAAGGTCTGACCAGTTGACAAACTGAATATTCGGGAAGCCGGGTATTCCAAAGTTTCCATTCTTTTTCTTATTTTTATCGTCGTCTTTTTTTTCTTCGTCTTTTTTATCTTCAGCTTTTTCAGTATCTTCGATGTTTTCAACAGTTACTTTTTCTTCATCTTTTTTTTCTGTATCTGATATAGCATTATCCTTTGCAGTTTCCTGCTGATTCTGATG